>JAOUDB010000087.1 GCA_029859485.1 Desulfuromonadales bacterium
TTCACCACCAAATCCAAGGGGACAGGGCTAGGACTCTCAATCTGCAAACGCCTTATTGAACAACACGGTGGCAACATCGAGGTACATAGCTCTGTAGACAGTGGGACTTCATTTGTTATTACTTTGCCTCTAAGGCAATTCAACCGGGAGTAGTCAGATGAGTAAAAAAGGGCGAATTTTCCTTCTGGATGATGATGAACTTATTATCAGCATGCTCTCAAGGGCTTTACAAAAAGCGGGTTATGAAACTCATCTTCTGAGTGACTCGGATCAGGCGGTCGAAAAGATCTGTGCATGGCAACCACATGCTCTGCTCCTTGACATTAATCTGGGAAAGGGTCAAACGGGTCTTGATATTCTGGAAAGTCTGCAAGCTGAAGGAGCCGACTTCCCGGTCGTTATGCTGACCTCTGACGACTCGGCCGAATCTGCAATCCGTGCACTTCGTAACGGCGCCGCCGATTATCTGAACAAACCGTTCAATGTTGAAGAGTTAATTATTGTCCTTGATAAACTTCTGGCCAACACAAGACTGAGAAATGAAGTTGAATACCTGAAAAAATCAACAACCGCATCGCTTGGCAGAACCTTTATTGGCGAATCTGCTATTATCAGGAAACTGCTGGACAGTGCCCATAAAATGGCACGTGCAGGCGTACAATCGTTGCTACTCACAGGAAAATCAGGGACAGGAAAAGAGGTCTTAGCCCGCAACATTCATTTTTGGAGATTCGGTGAAAGACATGATTATGAGCGCGTTCCCTATATAGCCATCAACTGTACCGCGTTGCCGGAGAATCTGATAGAGGGGGAACTTTTCGGCCACGTTAAAGGTGCCTTCACAGACGCTAAAAGCGACAAAAAAGGCGTTTTTGAGCTCGCTGACGGGGGAACTCTGTTGCTCGATGAAATCGGCGATATGAAGCCGGAGCTGCAAGGTAAACTGCTAAGAGTATTGGAAGAGCGCACCGTTAGAAGAGTCGGTGGCAGGGTGGATCAGCCAATAGACGTCAACATTATCGCGGCCACGAACCGGGACTTGAAAAAATCTGTCTCTGAAGGGAATTTTCGAGAAGACCTGTACTATCGTCTCACCTCATTTACCCTCGAACTGCCCCCGCTAAGTGAGAGAGGTGAGGACGTCATTATCCTGACAGAGTATTTCCTGCGATCTTTTGCTGCTAATTATTCCAAAAAGCCGATTACGTCCATAGCCAAGGATGCAAAAGAACTGCTGAAGGCTTACAAATGGCCTGGTAATGTTCGAGAACTACGCAACGTTATAGAGCGTTGCGTCGTTATGGAAGATATCGATACATTCTCAGCCATTCATATCCCTTTGGATATGGGCGGGACAAAGCAACAACACTCAGAACGAAGAAAAATCTTCCAGGTGATTCTGCCCGAGGAAGGGATCGCTCTTGAGACAGTTGAGAAGGAATATATCAGGCAGGCCCTGGAAAGAACGAACAACAACATGACCAAGGCGGCAAAGCTGCTACAGGTCAGCTATGACACACTTAGATATCACACCAAGAAGTATGAGTTGCTTTAAATAATCACCCTTTTATGTGCCGAAAGGCCGTAAAGAGATGAGCAGCCTCGGCAGGAGAGTCAGAGCGGCCAGCAAAGCAATGATCATTTCCAGAACGGTGAGAACACCAAAATAGACGCAAGGAACACTTATACGATTATCCTGGTAGATGCTGAAGGCCTCTGTTTAATCAAAATCAAGGATGTAAAACAGATCAATACCGCTTTCGGTGCCCAGGGTCGAACTGATTTCCCAGGATTCAGACAGACGCTTGCGAAAACGAACCCCGCCATCATCATTCAGTAAACCATCGAGATCTAATTCGACAATACCATAATCTGCAAAGGTCCCACCGTAGTTGGGGATAAGAGCTCCGGCGCCGATCATTAGGGCATCGCCTCCCTCGCTATCCCTACTGATAGGCCTGCCCATGAAGAGATAGCCGAGGATATCTCTTTCTGGCATAGCAGGATTTGAAGCCAGGGTCACAACCGGGTGTTGTGCAGTACCCGTAATATGGACTCCGGCCTGAACCCTGCCGACATCTCTCGCAGCGAAGACCCGTAGCTTGGGATTAACAAGAGGATCGCCAGAATAGCTCATCACCCCTTGCTTGATCGCCAGGCTTGTCCCGTAAGCCTTGTAAGTGCCGCCGACCAGGCGAATCTCTCCCCAACCTGCCAGATGCCGTTTCTCGTCCCTGGTAATTGTAACACCACCCTCAAGCCTTGTTTCCACACCTTCCGTCTTGACCTTCACCTTCTCACCAAGTTCAATAATCACCTGGATATCCGTATCGAACTGTAATTTCTTACGTTCATCAGTTTCTTGCCCTGAGATGACGACGTCGTCACTGGGAACGGAATGCCCCCCGGTTGACTTATCAATCAGATTCATCTCAGGGATCAGGATACTGCCCTTTAACTCCGAACGTGATAAATCTCCGCTGAAGGTTAAATCAGGGCTGACGAAAAGTTGTAATTCCGGAAAATTATAGAGATGCAGACGATCTCCCGACACCTCAAAGCTGTAATCTTTGAGCTTCCATTGATCAAATTTTACGAGACCTGTGCCAAGCAACTCCCCCTCGCCAGCTTTTAAAAGCAGCTTGTCGAGATGAATTTCATCATCTTGTAAAGATATGTGCAACAACAGATTATCTATCGTGGCTCCAGTAAATGGCAGATAAGCGCCTGCATCTGACACCTCCAGAGTTCCCGAAAACTTTGGAGAAGTTAAGGAGCCGGAGATACGCAGATCACTGGTAACCACTCCCCGCACATCCTGGAACACACCAGAAGCAAAGAAGGGAATAATTTCAGAAAGTTGCGCGCCACCTTTAAGGTCAGCCGTGATCGGCCCGTCGGTTTTAAAATCGAATGGCCAATGGGCTGAGAAGGGAAGCTGCCAACGGCCGTGCAGATCTCCCCCTGACTCCAGTTGCAACGCCAGTTGCCCCTCCAGGTGACTCCCCCGCCAATTCCAGTCCACTTCGGCACCTTGAAAAGCACCAGCCACCTGACCGTCTTGAAGCTTCCAGGCTATCGTGCCATCAACGGCACCGAACTCCCCCTGGAAGGCAACGTCACCATTCTCACGCCAATAGCCACTGGAGCTGCCACGAATCAAGCCGACAAGATCAACCTGATCAGTCAGGAAAGGCGTTAAGGAGCTCAGATCGAAATCGGCAAGGGACAGCTCAACGTCTCCGGAGACCGGCCAGCGGTAAGCCGGGTCTGCTGACGAAGTCATTTTTATAGTCAACAGGCCATCATGAACCCCTTTGACCTGCGCCTCTGAGTGAAAGTTGTTTTCGTCCCAGAGCAGATCGACATTCATAGCACTGAAACCGAAAACCTTTGTTCCCAGCTGCATACTCGCCTCTGCTGTGAAGTCAGCTTTGGCCTGCTGCAGTGCCCCGTCAAGGATTTCAAAATCGGCACGCCCGAGGGTGCGCCCCTGAACTTGCAACCCTTCTCGAAGTGAGCTGAGACGGTTCAGATCAATATCTTGCCAGTTCATCGCCAATGAGAGTTGTTCAGGAAGCTCCTGCAAGCTTGGTGGTTGCGTGGAGGACATGCTGAATTCAATGTTTTCACCTGCCTCTGTCTTGGCCACAAGATCAAGACCAAGGCCCGTATCAATCCATTCCATATTGAGAGTTACAAAAGGAATCTCGAGGGGTGAATAATCATTTTGCAGAGTGATATTTCCGGACAGCTGTGCCTTTAGTGAGACCGGTTTTTGATCGACTGTCTTCATGATGAACTGTCCCGAACTTTTACCGGAGACAGGAAAGGGAGGATGCAGATATTTAAGCCAATCATGGTGTACGTAGGACCAGTCGAGAGATAAGCTTGAGTCCCTGGAGGCACCCAGATCTTTGACTGCCAGCGCGAAAGAGCCTCCGCTTGACCCCTCAAGAACGAAATTCTCAAGGGTGAAACTTTCATCGATCCAGACCAGGCTTGATGGCTCCTTAAGAGACCAGGAACCGAGCCGGGAGGATTCACCCGTCAGTGTCAGGAGTTGCCCTCTCCATACCTCATCGAGGTACGTGCCTGTCAAATTGGCCTTCAGCCTGGCTGTCTGGTCATTGATCGTGAGCAAAAGATTGTGTGCTTGCAAAGAGCCGGACACTTCTGCATGCAGCTGCTCAACCTCCATGATCTCATGATGTAAATCTTCGCCATCAATAACGAGTTCTATCGGTGATTGTTTTGCCAGGTGGCGACCCTGATAAGTGAAGCTCTCTAACGAAGCCTCATGCCAGGCGATATCAGAACCTGCTCCACTTAGCTCCCCGGTCAGATAACCCTCCGACCAGCGTAGCCAACCCGAGCTGTTTAAGCTCCCGGTGAGGCCCGCGTAGATCGAGCTCAGGTCGTTTGTAGACGCATCAATATCAAGACGTTCTGCAGGTTTACCCTGCATGAACAGACGTGAGTCCTCGCTACTTAAATCGACGGCAATCTCATACAAATCACCGTGTTGCCAATCAAGCGACAGGCCTCCGGAAACGTTTGTGCCACGCAGTTGGCCATTAACAACCTCGGCACTGATGCTGGCATTAAGAGGAGTTTCATCATAAGGGATAAATAGCTCACCCGAGACATCCAGAGTAGCGAGCCCCTGCAGATCATTCAGAAAAATGCCAGGGTTCAGACCGGTACCGAGAATCTTGCCGTGCATACGGTAGGAATCAATCCACCAGAGGTCCAATTCACCAGCAAGCTGGCCTCCCAGGTAATGGCCTCGCAAATTGTCAAAATTAATGCCCTGCCAGGAACCTTTTGCATCAGCCGCCAACCAGACTTTCGAAAAATCTTCTGTCTCTGTTCCAAAGCTGACCGGCCCTGAGAAATCATTCCAGTCGCCGTCGAGCGAAAGGACGCCCGGGAAATCAACCGGGACATCGATATCTTTGAACATCTGGTGATCGACCAGTTCTGACGGCAGATGAACGTCTGCAATCATCTCCAGGTGAGGCGTTTTAAGATCCCAGTCAAAGTGACCTTTAAAATCAACGAAGGGTGAAAAGTAGCTGAACGCAGAAGAAACAATCTGCTGCCGAGAGGCAACAAATGACCCAGAAATGGCGTCGAAGACGGTCACTGCTCCTGCCGAATCCTCAATGACAAGACTTTTAAACCGTAGGTCTTCTATCTCCAGGACCAGCCAGGGCGGTAAGAACCTGAGGTCATCAACGGAGAAGCCGATGGCACTCTGTTCCCCTTCACTCTCCTGCTCCTTTGAGTCCGCTATGTTTTCTGGGCTGGAATCACGAATGACACAATGATCGACTTCAAGAAGATGGATCTTCAGAGACGTCCCCAAGATGCTGGAAGGGTCCCAATCGAGCTTGATTTTGTGAATCTCTATCCGGGTGTCCGGCAAGGCAAAGACAAGATTGTCAACCATTAGCTCATCAGCCAGACGGCCTTCGACACGATCGCTTGTCACCTCTGCTCCTGCGGCAGATGCAACTGTATCAAGCAGCCAGACCGCTCCAGACGTTGTGTTGAGCAACCATCCGGTGAAAGCAGTCAAGGCCAGGCCAGAAAAGAGGCTCAGCACAGATATGGCAAGAATCCAGCGTCTCATATATCGAAACCTACACTCAGATGGAGGGTCACTTTGTTACTCGACTCACTGACGCGCGTTGCCAGGTCAATTTTGATCGGACCGATCATAGTGTAACGACGCACACCGACCCCTGCGCCACTGATAAACTCAGGATCTTTATCGCTGACATCAAAAGCGCTGCCGACATCATAGAAAACCGCCAGCCCCCAATCATCAGTCAAAGCATACTCGCACTCCAGGCTTCCGACCAGAAGCGAGTCCCCACCGATGACGTCTCCGTTTTCATCTTCCGGACCACGAGACTTGTAATTATAGCCACGCACACTGTTATTGCCGCCAACAAAGAAACGCAGGGACGCTGGAAGCTCGGTGAAATCATCTTTATAGAAGGTGGTCGCTGCTTCTGCACGGCTATGCAGGGTCAACCGTTTACCGAGAGGCCACATAAAGCTGCCGGCACCAATCACCTGGCCAAAGGTTATATCAGACAGAGGCCCATCGTAACTGCCGCGCGCTTCGTATCGAAGCTGGTAACCCTTCTTGGGATTGATCAGATCATCGTAAGAACGATGGGAAAAGCGCAGGCCAGGGATCAGTAGCTTTGATTGACTGTCATCGGTGCCGACATCACTATCCTCAAGTGAGTAGCGCAGAAAAGCAGAGCCGATTTTGTCATTATCAAAGCCGTGTTTCACCTCCATCTCAGTGTAGTAAATCTCTGTTTCGTAGGTGCTTAGATCTTCGTGGATATAGCCCAATTTGCCTATCAACTTGTTCTCGACATGTCCGGAGAGAGGGATTGTATAACGGGTCTCAAGGGACTGGGCTTTTTCCGAGGCAAGGACGTCGAAATTATAGACATGAGGCAACTCACTCACCTGGGTGTTTTCATAGTTGAGTGAAACCCGGGCGCCGGTGTTGGTTCCGTAACCAATGCCCGTGCGCCAATGCTGCTGTTTGCCAGTAACCAACGTCACATGGATAGGGACCGCGAGGTCTTCGACCTGATTGAGCAGTGGTTCCATGGCGACTTCTTTAAAACGACTGGACTGGTAGAAGTTGAGGCGGGTGCGATGCAGTTCTTTATGTGAGAAGGTATCACCCTTTTTGAAGGAGAGAAAGCGGCGCAGAAAGTCTTCATCAAAACGATCAAGGCCGCCTTCAATGGTGACTGGGCCGAACTTGTAGAGCGGCCCGGTGTCGAGGGTCATCTCAATATCGGCGACTCTATCTTCAATATGCACAGTAACCCGGCTCTTTTTGTAGGTTGCCTTCAGGTAGCCAAGGTCGATCGCTTTCTGGCGTAGGGCTTCTTTAGCATCTTCATAAGTTTTATGGTGTAAAACATCTCCCGACTGCTGAGGAAACAAACGTTTTTCTTTCTGCAGTTCCTTCTCCTCGACTCCAGCGCCAACCAACCACAGGTCAAGGGATCGAACTCTTATGGGCGCTGCCGTTTTTATCTCCACATTGACAAGGTAAGAGTCACCCTGCTCCTTCAACTCGACTTTGATGTCGCTGTGGTAATAACCGAAAGGCTGAAGTGCTGTTTCAACCAACTCAGGAACCTGATCAACAAAACGAAGAAGCCAACGCTGATAGACTTTTCCCTCCCGCACGATTCCGGAAGGAAGAGCTAGAGCGGCAACAACGTTATCCTTCATTGCACCTTTTACACCAACGACCTGGATCTCTACGCTTGCTGGTGCAGCGAAAACCGGCGAGACAAAAAGCATTGTCGCCATGAAGAGTAAACTCAGAAGACAACTCCACCTCGGTGGCAACAGAGGAATGGCGTTATAGGTCTCGTTGATTTGCGGCAAACACATACAAGGGGATCCGGTAAGGGTGGTAATTCTCAGAGGGTTATAGTTATTATAAATAGCATCACTTGGCATTCTATCCTTCTCGTCCAGAATTCCAAGAAAATAGAACCAGAACTTATTGTTTTTTTATAAACAGCGGCTCCGAGAAAGGACCCTTTTGTATAGATAAGGAAACGGTTGAAAATGCCAATCCTCAAAAGACCAAGTTTACTATTGTTGTTACTCTTAGGGGCCTGTGCAACAGCACCCTCAAAGGAACCAACAGCCTCTTCTTTTCAAACAACTGCGCAAACATTTGTTTTCGCCTGCAGTGACTCTTTTGAGTTTGTCGCGCGAACCGACAACAAAGAGGCATGGTTGTTCCTTCCATCCGGGACAATGCAGTTGCCATATACCGAAGCAGGTTCTTACCGTGACGATCAGACGCACTTTCAAATAGATGGGCAGGAGGCTTCACTTGAGAATTCTGGCGTAAAACATCTGGGCTGCAAAAACGATCGACGCCAGGCTATCTGGGAGCACGCCAAGCTCAACGGAGCTGATTACAGAGCGGTTGGCAATGAACCGGGATGGCACTTGGAAGTTCGCAGCCAGAAGAGCATCATTCTGGTCACCGATTACGGTTCAACACGGCATGAGTTTAGATTGCCAAAACCTGTGATTGACAAGACCAGCAGGATTACAAGATATCAGACCAAAGAATCCGGCCATGAGCTGAGTTTGATTATTTCTGATGAGCCCTGCCTTGATTCGATGAGCGGAGAGGAATTTTCCAGCAAAGCTACAGTCGTTTTGGATGGGAAGAGATTACAAGGTTGTGGCCGGGCGCTGCATTGAGTGAGCTACAGAGACAACACTTAAAGGCCTTATTTATTCACAAAGTTATCTCTTCCGGCAAATCACCCTCTGCAATAAACCACTCGTTGGCAGTAAAATTGTCTGTTGTAATCTGATCGAGGCGGCGCTTCATATACTTGCCTTCTGCCTCCACCGCGATCTCACCATTAGGCAGGTAAAGCTCTCCCGTCCCCTCAAAAATACGCCCGCGATCTTTGTTAATGCGGCTGACCGCCTTCAACTCTGAACCAAGAGGAACCGGTTTTATGTAGCGAACGTTGAGATTGACAGTAACACCAAAGGTGTTGCTGTCTGTTGTCATCATGATTGCGCGGCCGATAACTTCATCGAGGATTGTCGCAGA
>JAOUDB010000088.1 GCA_029859485.1 Desulfuromonadales bacterium
GGAGAATCGACCGAGAGGACAACCATGGCCTCCCCACCCTTGATTCGACGGCCCAGGTTCATGGCGCCGATATTGACTTGGGCCTCTCCAAGAATGGTACCGATTTTGCCAATCAGTCCCGGGCGATCGTCATAATGCATGACCAGCATATGCTCCTCAGGAGTAAAGTCTGTGTCAAAATCACGCATCTTGACAATCTTCGGTGTGCCCTCGAAGAGCGTGCCGGCAATCGTACGTTTACCCTGTGGGGTCTCCAGGCTCATGGTAATCAGGTTGGAGAAGAAATTTGACTCTGTGGATCGGCTCTGCTCAACGATCAAGCCACGGCGTTCGGCAACCAGGCTGGCGTTAACCATGTTGATTTCCTGATCGGTGCAGCGGTTAAGAAGCGCGGCCAGGCCAGCCACCGTGATTGGCATGCAATCGTGGGCCGCCAGCTTGCCGGTATAGTTAAAGATCACCTTGCCAGGATTTTCCGGAGCCAGCTGTGAGATAAAATCACCCAACAGAGCCGCCAACTCCATGAAGGGACGCATCTGCGCCATCAGGTCCGGATCGAAGCGAGCAATGTTCACGGCATTTTCCACAGGCTTGCCATCGAGGAGGTTAAGTATTTCTCGACTGACATCAATCGCCACATTGGTCTGTGCCTCAAAGGTGTTGGCTCCCAGGTGAGGCGTCACCACCATGCGCGGATGTTCAATCATCTTTTTAAGGACATCGCTTTTGGGCGGTTCCTCACTCCAGACATCAAACGCAGCACCTGCAACCTTGCCGCTTTGCAGAGCTGTCAACATAGCCGACTCGTTGATAATACCACCTCGGGCGCAGTTGACGACCAATACACCTTCCTTCATTGCAGAAAAATGCTCTCCGGTAATCAGGTCGCGAGTTTCATCATTGAGAGGGGTGTGCACCGAGATAACGTCAGCCATACTGACCAGTTCATCGAGAGAGACCAGGCGGGTACCGAAATCCGCTGCCCGTTTCTCACTGATGTAAGGGTCATAAACCACCACATCCATCTCGAAAGCACGGGACCGCAAAGCCACGCGCCCGCCGACTTTACCCAGGCCTATGATTCCCATGGTTTTATGTTTGAGTTCGTAACCGGTAAAAGGGGCTCTTTGCCACTGGCCACTTTTCAAGCTGGCGTTGGCGTCCGGCACGTTACGGCACATGGAGAGAAGGATCGCCATCGAATGCTCGGCCGCCGAGTTGGTATTGCCGAAGGGTGCGTTGACGACAATGATGCCACGTTCGCTGGCAGCCACCACATCGACATTGTCGATACCGACCCCTGCACGAGCAACCATTTTCAGGTTTGTTGCGTGGCTCAAAAGTTCGGCATCCACCTGGGTCCCTGAGCGGGTAATGATGGCATCATAATCGCCAATCAAACCATGCAGCTCAGAGGTCTTAAGGCCCAGGCGCACATCCAGCTGGACTCGCGGATCCTTCTCAAGGAGCTCAAGACCTTTTTCCGAGATCTCGTCTGTAACGATGACTTTCATGTCCTTCTTTCCTTACGGGAGACTGGGGGAAAATTACTTTGAGGCGGTGATTCTAAGATGAAGATTTTCCGCTGTCAACGTTCTCTTTGCGTATAAGTTAAGACTTTCCGGAGGATGCTATCTGGGCCTCTGTCAATGTGATACAGAGGCACTCACCCGTGGCATAAATTGTGCCATCGAGACTACAAACTTCACCGTGAACCATGATCTTACGACCCTGTACTGAAACAATCTTCGTGTTGACCTGTACAACCGTCTGAATCGGTAACAACTGTCGAAAGCTGACGTTCAGGTTGCCGACCACAATCTTGTGGCCATCGGCCCAGGCGGCTAGACCAAGGACCTCGTCAAGCACCGCAGCGATACTGCCGCCATGGGCATGGTCGGGTGGGCCCTCTGTGACCGGTCCAAACCAGACGCGCGCCACCAGATGCTGCTCCTGATCTCGAAAATAGCTCATGCGAAAACGGTTGCCGGTCCGGTCTCCCGAAACAAAGCGAAGCGTTTCACCAACCAGTGCAGGAGCATCGAAAGACTCCCAGCCAACTTCACCTTGCAAATCAACCTCAGGCACAGCAACCTCCAAAATGAAACGGGTCTATAAACCAAACAAAAAAATACGTCTTTACACCAAAACAATCAAAGCTGAAATCAAAAGACCAACGCAAAGACGCTAAGAAAAGCCAAGAAAGGTGCAAAGGGTGACTCTTCTCGCTTTTTGAAGTGGTTTTCTTTGCGGGCTTTCTCTACCCCTTCGCGCCTTCGCCTAAAGCGCCTACTTTTGGTGCGTTAAATCCTTACAACCTTTGTGTGGGTTATAAGTCTGAAAGGAAAATGGGGGCACTCCCCAAGCTGGAAGCGCCCCCACACATTCCCAGTGTGCACTTTTACAAAAAGTACACCCGATTCATCAACCGTTCTTGCTCTCAAATTCCTTCATGAAGCTGGCAAGGGCTTCAACTCCGGCCATCGGCATGGCGTTGTAAATCGAGGCGCGGATACCACCGACGCTGCGGTGGCCTTTGAGTGCGTACAGCCCTTGCTGACCGGCTTCTTTAAGGAACTTGGCTTCAAGCTCTTCGCTGGCCAGGTTAAAGCTAACATTCATGGTGCCACGAACTTGAGGCTGGATGACACCGCTATAGTAATCACCGGCATCGATCAGATCGTAAAGGGTCTTGGCCTTCTGCTCATTGATCTTCTCGATCGCAGCAATCCCGCCCTGTTCCTGCAACCACTCCAGGACCAGACCCGTGACGTAGATGGCGAAAGTGTTTGCAGTATTGGTCAGGGAGTTATCCTTGGCACACTGCTCATAGTTGAGAAGCACCGGCGTCTCCGCAGAAGCGTGTCCCAGCAGATCTTCACGGATAACAACGATCGCGGTTCCGGAAGGCCCGAGGTTTTTCTGCAGGCCGGCATAGATGCAACCGAACTTGCTGTAATCGACCACACGGGAGAGAATCTCCGAGGTCTGGTCGGCGATCAGGGGCACCTTACCGGCATCCGGGAACTGACTGTAGCGAGAGCCATAAAGGGTGTTGTTGGTGGTGATGTGCAGGTAAGCCGCATCCTGATCAATCATCTCAGGAGTGATTGCGGGAAGACGATCATAGTTCGTGTCAGCGCTGCTGGCAATCACCTGGATATCACCGTAACCCTTGGCATCCTTGTTGGCGAGTTTGGCGAAGTTGCCCGTCTCGACATAGAGGCATTTCTTGCTTGCCGAACGACCGGCCAGGTTCATCGGAAGAGCCGAAAACTGCATGCGCGCGCCGCCATGAACAAAGAGGATCTTGTAATTGTCCGGCAGGTTGGTCAACTGGCGAAAACTCTCCTGGGCATCCAGGAGCACTTTTTCAAATTGCTTGGCGCGATGGCTGACCTCGATAACGGAGACGCCCATGCCCTGAAAATCGAGAAACTCTTCACGAATGCGCTCCATCACAGGAACCGGCAACATCGCCGGACCGGCACCAAAATTATAAACTTTCTGAGACATGAGATCCTCCTGCCTTAATGTTTGGATAGACTATTTAGTGCCCATCCGGACCCCCCGGATAGGTGCTGTGTAAGTTTCTGATTTGGAAACCAGCAATTTTTCGCAAGGTCAAGGAAATCAATTATTTGAGCGGAGGCATAGTACTTTACGCCGCACAACCAAATGCGTAGATTGACGCCTAGATTTCGGAAAAGTGCGGTTTCCGGACAGAAACTATTTAAAGGATACGAACTTTGATAACACCATCAATCGCCTCGAGAGCCTGAACGAGCTCTTCCGAGGGCTCTCTATCGATGTCGATAATATTGTAGGCCACCTCGTCGCGACTCTTGTTGATCATGTCGATTACATTCAGCTCCCGATCCGCCAGTACGGAGAGGACCTGGTTGAGCATCTTCGGCACATTGCGGTTAGAGAAGGCGATACGGAAACCACCATTGCGCTCCAGGGTAATGTTTGGGAAATTGACTGAATTCCTGATGTTACCGTTCTCGAGAAAGTCGATCAGTTGATCGGCCACCATGATGGCACAATTCTCTTCCGCCTCTTCGGTGCTGGCACCGAGATGAGGGATCGGCACAACCTTGTCGTTGCCCATCAGCTCCTGAACCGGGAAATCGGTCAGATACTGGCCAATGCGGCCCGTCTCCAGGCCTTTAAGAATCGCATCTGTGTCAGCGACTTTTTCGCGGGACAGGTTGATCAGAGTTGCCCCCGGCTTGAAGCTTTCGACCAGATCCTTGTTGATCAGGTTACGGGTCGCTTCCAAGACCGGCAGGTGCAGAGTCACGATGTCTGATTTGGCGAGCAGCGATTGCATATTCTCCATCTTCTCGACATCACGTGACAGGCGCCAGGCGGCAGCTACAGAAAGCGCCGGATCGTAGCCGATCACTTTCATACCGAGCATCAGACCGGTTTCCGCAACCAGGGAACCGATGGCGCCGAGGCCGACAACACCAAGAGTCTTGCCCTTCAGTTCAGTGCCACCATAGGTCTTCTTGCCGCCTTCAACCAGCTTGTGTAATTCCTCTGCGCTCTTGCCCTGACCCTCTTTGCGGACAAAGTCGATGGCACCGACGATATCGCGGCAGGAGAGCAGCATCGCTGCAAGCGCCAGCTCCTTAACGGCATTGGCATTGGCGCCCGGCGCATTGAAAACGACGATACCGCGCTCGGTGCAATTTTCAACCGGGATATTGTTGACTCCGGCGCCAGCACGACCGACGGCCTTCACGGACGTTTCAATATCATCCGGCTGTAATACATGGCTACGCAGCATCAGTGCGTCTGGAGTGCCAATTTCACTGGCAATTTCGTACTTGTCGAGGGAGAACTTTTCGAGGCCCTTGACAGAGATTTTGTTATAAGTGCGGACTTTGTTCATCGATTGACTCCTGACAAAACATAGTTGATTGAAAAAACAAAAAACGCCGCACCGTCCAGACAAGGACATTCATGGTCGGCGATCTTTGTTTTCAGTAGGTGTAAAAAGCTACCGGAAGGCCGTTTTTACTACTTTTCCCGGCAGGTTGTCAATGGTCTCAGGAGGTAATCCTGCGCGCCTCCAGGTAAAAACGTTTTTCATCCGCTTCGCCCATGGAAAAGGTCTTGCGGGGCAAAGCTCCGTCTCTGACGATGGTGCGAAAAAGATCGTGCTTGGAGATTGACGGAAGGTAGAAGCCGACGTTGCTTTTCTGCCCTCCAAACCGAGAAACCGCATCATCACCATGGATATAATCGATACGACCTGAGGCGTGATTCTCCAGGTAAGCATCGAGAAAATTCTGCAAGGTTCCGACTTCGAGGGTCAGTTTCGGATCAGCGATCTCAAGCACACCAAAACGCCCGGCAGCAACAAAGGGGATCGCATGTGCCTTGCCCGAGTGTTCGGCGGATGCGGATGCGGATACGAGATCGTCATGCCAGGCAATACTGCATGGGGTTCCCGCCTGACGATAATACTCCTCGGCCTGTTCGAGCAGTTCGTCGGCATCAACATCGAAAAGCACGCGGTGAATGGCTTCGAACTCCAACCCCGGGTCATGGACGTTAACCAGTTCAATCAAGGCATAACGCGCCGGGTGATCCATGACCTCGGAAGGATCGGAAGCCTCTGACTTGAGCTGCTCCCAGATGGCCTTGGCCGTGGCAAAGCTGTGGTTGCCGTCACCCATGGCATAGAGCATGACTTCGTCATCATCGACGTCATAGCGCTTCTGGAAACGTTCTTTTTCGGCCAGGGCCTCGAGTGCGTTGCCCACTTGCTCGAGGAGCTGTGGCTGATTGACCTTCCAGCCCCGCAGGTGACCACTTGACTGCATCAGCTCAAAGTCATATGCCTGCTCCAGGTCGGCCTTGAACAGTGGCTCAATCACGGTCTGCTCGGGATCATCAATCAGCACCATGATATGTGGCAATTCAACTGCAGCATTCTCCCTGACCCGGATACGTGGCGGCAAACGATCAACAATTGTACCTTCAGTGGCCCTGATCAAGGTTTTGGAACCGGGACGATAATCGTAGGCCTCCAGATCAAGAGCAACGATCAGCCCTTTTCGTGACTCCACATGGCTGGTCTTGCGATCCAGAAGAATAAAGCCTTTTTCCTGTTCAGCGAGCACACCCTCAGCCAGGTACTGATCCATGCTGGCATTGATAGCGGCAATTCTTGCGTCACCGTCCTCGTCTTCAAGATAAACTTCAGGAAAAACCAGACGCAGCGTCGAAGGCTGATCCGCGACCAGTTGATCGACAGCCTGCCAGTATTCCGGCTCCGAAGTGTATTGGTCACAGGCAATCACTGCCCAGCGATTCAGATCAATACCTTCTTTAGGTAAAAGGACGGTCGGTACTTGCAAGGCCAGTTTAGCGAGATTCATAATCAGTTCTTCCTCAATATAATTATTCAGAGTTACTTGACGATCCGCAGATGGGACCCGGAGCCGCCGCTGTCAGGATCTTCGGGGCCGTCCTGGGGTTCTTCACTTGTTGCAACCTGGAGCATATCCATGTTCGGCAAAGTGTTGGTCGCAACCATCTGCTGTATCCCCTCAGCCACAGCCAGGCACTGCTTTGTGCAGACCTTACGCACCGGGCACATGGTGCAATCAGCCTCGCCACCGGCCGCACGCAGGGCATGAATAACAAGGTCAACACTTTCAATCTGGTTTAGGGGTATTAAAAACATTTTTTGCTCCCGGCTTTAACTCAATTAAAGCTTTTTACCTACAACTTTGGCAAACTCGGCAAGTTTGGTCATCATCAGCTGAAAATCAGCCGGACGCAGCGACTGAGGCCCATCACTCGCAGCAACTTCAGGGTGAGGATGAACTTCGACGATCAGACCGTCAGCACCGGCAGCCACCGCAGCATAACACATACTCGGTACCAGCGAAGCATGACCCGTTGCGTGAGAAGGATCAATGATAATTGGCAGATGGGTCTGCTCTTGCAGTACGGGTACTGCCGAGATATCCAGAGTATTGCGGGTAGCTGTTTCAAAGGTGCGAATACCCCGCTCACAAAGGATAACCTTCTGGTTACCTTCGGAGAGGATGTACTCAGCGCTCATCAAGAACTCCTGGATGGTCGTTGACATGCCGCGCTTGAGAAGAATCGGCTTGTCGAGTGTGCCGAGCATTTTGAGTAAGGCAAAGTTTTGCACGTTACGCGCGCCAACCTGCATCACATCAGCATACTTTGCGACCAGATCAACATCGCGAGGATTTACGACCTCGGTCACGATCGGTAGCCCGGTTTCTTCGCGGGCCATCGCCAAAAGCTTGAGGCCCTCTTCTTCCATCCCCTGGAAGGAATAAGGACTGGAGCGCGGTTTGTAAGCACCGCCACGGAGAACGGTTGCGCCCGAGGCCTTGACGGCATGGGCGGTTTCGAGAATCTGCTCCTCGCTCTCTACCGAGCAGGGGCCGGCCATGACCACGAGTTGATCACCGCCCACAGTGACTCCGGGAGCAATTTCAACCACGGTCCTTTCCAACTTGACCTCTTTGCTCGCCAGCTTGTAGGGCTTGAGGATCGGCACGACATTTTCCACGCCCGGCATCGACTCAATCGACTGCAACACAGCCTTGCCTCGCTCATCACCGACAGCACCGACCACATTGCGTGTGTCACCATGAATAACATGAGGTGTGTAGCCAAGCTCCGCAATCCGACTCTCGACCGCTGCCAACTCGTCCTTGCTGGCCCCTTTGCGCATTACTATAATCATTTTCTCGTCCCCTTTTTGGGAAAGTTCCGGTTAAAAAATAAAGGCCGGCAGGGCTTTCCCGGCGGCCTTCATCGTTTACTTTCCCGAAACGAAAAAACCACAGGCGCCCCGATTGAGCCGGCCCGTGGTTTCAGTAATTCTATCGACAATCGACCGTCAACAGACTTCACCCCGGCCAGGCAAGCCAAAAAAGCTGCCAAACCAAAAGTAAAAACCTGTAAACAACCAACTTTGAGATTTCATGCCGACGCCACCTTCATGAAGTTTTAAGTCTTTGTAGGTAACAAAAAGCGCATCGGAAAGCAAGGAAAGAATCAGCGACAGCTTTTTCCTTGACATAAAGTTCGCATTTGGTTACAAATCCTTCTCCCGCCCAGATAGCTCAGTCGGTAGAGCAGAGGACTGAAAATCCTCGTGTCGGCAGTTCGATTCTGTCTCTGGGCACCACAAGTTATAAGGCCTCGCAATCTACCGACTGCGAGGCCTTTTTCTTGACCTCTTATCAGTTTTTCTGCTCAGCTATTGAGCCCCCATTCTAACCACTCGCAAAATCTTATACTCTCCCCGAAACAATCTAGTCGTTGTCATTCGAAATAACTGCAAACTCAGGAATCCCCTCTACCCACTTTTCTAGCAAGGGCTTCGACCAACGCAACAACTGAACCGGGGCAGGCATCAATCCAAGAGAACCATATAGTTGTGGGACAGGTCTCTTTACATCAGGTAGCTCTTGAAGACCAGGTAGGGGCTGAGAAAACCTCGAGTCAGAAGGCTAAGGGCCAACAACCCCACACTTAAAAAGCCCCCCGAATCAAACCGGAGGGCTTTTTGTTGCACATAAGGGATTCAGTATTTTACATACTCTACTTAGTTCTTACCGTTGTCATGCA
>JAOUDB010000089.1 GCA_029859485.1 Desulfuromonadales bacterium
AAGAAATCCTCCGCCTGGCTGACGAGCGCGATGCTCTGATCCTGGCCCATAATTATCAACGCGATGAAATCCAGGAACTGGCACATATTACAGGGGATTCTCTCGCCCTGTCGATGGAGGCCGCCCGCACCGACAGGTCGGTGATCGTCTTCTGTGGTGTTCACTTTATGGCAGAAAGCGCTGCCATCCTGGCACCGGAAAAGACGGTTCTGCTGCCGCGCCTTGATGCTGGTTGCCCGATGGCCGACATGATTACGGCAGAGGGCTTGCGTGAATTCAAAAGCAAGTACCCCGGAGTACCCGTGGTGACCTATGTCAACTCAAGTGCTGCTGTAAAAGCCGAGAGCGATATCTGTTGTACAAGCTCAAACGCCGTCAATGTTGTTGCCTCTCTTGCCGACAAAGAAGTCATTCTTGCTCCGGATCGTAACCTGGGCCGTTACATCGCCGATCAAGTGGACAAAACCTGTTACTTCTGGGATGGTTACTGCCCAACGCACGAGCGCTTTACGGTTGCCGATGTTGAGGCGATCAAGGCTGATTATCCAGACGCCCTCTTTATGGCACATCCCGAATGCCCTCCCGAGGTGCTGGCTCAGGCCGATCATATCTGCTCCACAAGCGGTATGTACACCTTCGCCTCGGAAAATCCAGCCAAAGAGTTCATCGTTGGCACCGAAGCGGGGATTCTCTACCGCTTGCGCAAGGAGAATCCCGACAAAGAATTTATCCTGCCGACCACGCGACTTATCTGTCCCAACATGAAGCTGACCTCTATCGAGGATATTCTCAAATCTTTGCAGACCATGAGCCCCCGGGTGACGGTCCCGGAAGAGGTCAGAATTCCAGCTAAAATTACTCTGGACCGGATGCTGGCCGTTCCACGTGATTGATTCCCTTAGTCCCTGTTCTCGGCTCTTTTGCGACGGATTCAGGTGTGAAAGATGAAGACAGAATGATGGTCTTTGTCGGGTGCCAACATGTCAGAACCGACTGAACCCCGCTTTCAGCACAGCAGCCTTGCTGGTCTTCAGCATCCTTTCGCCTCCGGTGTGTTCGGACGCAGCGAAATTCTTGGTCTCAACGGCAGCAGCGACGCTTGGTTTGCCGCCGGGCTCTTAGCCCGCAAAGAGAGCGCAGAAACTCTCTTGATCGTGGCCTCCGACCAGGCTGACGCCCAGCGGTTTTATCGGGCGCTGAGCTTTTTTCATGGCCGTCAGGCCGATATCCTCTTCTTCCCGCACTGGGAAACAGAGCCTTACGCTCCCTTAAGCCCTCACCCTGAAATCGAAGCCACCCGCTTAGCGACTCTCGCCGCTCTCGCCAACGATCGCGGCAAGGCCGTAGTCACAACGGTCAAAGCTTTGCAGCAGAAGATCCTGCCCCGCGAGGTTCTCGATTCCCTGCGCCTGGAGCTCGAGGTCGGCGACGAGATTCCGCGCGATGTCCTTTTGCACGGGCTGGCTTCGCTCGGTTATCAGCGGGTTACTCTGGTTGAGGATCGCGGCAGCTTTGCCGTGCGTGGTGACCTGGTGGATCTTTTTCCGCCGGTGCTTGAACAGCCGGTACGTTTGGCGTTCTTCGGCGACGAGCTTGAGGAGATTCGCAGTTTTGACCCTGCCAGCCAACGTTCCGGTGATCAGCATCTGGTACGCCTTGAGCTGGCGCCGGCCCGGGAAATGATCCTGGCCGGACGTCATCTGGACACCTTTACCCGGCGTTGCAAGGAGCGCTGCGACGATCTGGAGATTCCCCGTGCCCAGCGCGAAGCGATTCTGGAGGAAGTCCGCGAGGGCTTGCTCGGTCCCGGGCGGGAGAATCTCCTGCCGCTCAATTACGAGTCTCTTGATACTCTTTTTGACTATCTGGGACGCTATTGCTGGCTGCTGCTGGACCCTGCCGCAATCATGACCGCTGCTGATGAATTCTTTGAAGCCATAAAAAGCGGTCAAAAACGTGCGCAGAACAATTCCGAACCCTATGTTGCGGCTCAGACGTTTTATCTAACCGCACAAGAGCTCGATGTACGCTTCAGCCAGGGACCGCGTATTGACCTGGCTTCGTTGCAGGTTTATCAGCTTGAAGATGAACACCCGGTTTTTCGTGTTCCGGTTCTGGGCAATACGGACCTGCGGCCTGATCACGCCGCGCATGACGGCAGTCTTGCTCCTCTTGTCGAAAAATTGCGAGAGTGGCAGAACGATGGCTGGAGAGTGCTGATTGTTTGTCACCAGCGCGGTCAGGCGGAGCGGTTACTCGATCTTCTGGCGCCGAGCGACTTGCCAATTGGCTGGGAGCCCGATCTTCTGGCGGGGCGCGTCTTTGCAGAAGGCATTACCATCACGACAGGTCTTCTGGACAGTGGTTTCAGACTGGTCGATGAGAAACTGGTCGTTATCTGTGACGATGAAATTTTTGGACCGCGCACACATCGCAAGGTGCGCCCTCGGCAACGGGTCTTTGAATCCTCCCTGGCCGACTTGAAGGCTGCGGACCTGGTTGTACATGCCGACTACGGAATCGGTCGTTATCTTGGTTTGGTTCATTTAAAGACTGGTGCGGTCGAGGGGGATTTTATCCATCTCGAGTATGCCGGAGAGGATCGCCTTTACCTGCCGGTTGAACGTATTGAGAAGGTGCAGAGGTACCTGTCGGATGGCTCCTCGCCGCGACTGGACAAGATGGGCAGCGGCGCCTGGGAAAAAGCCAAGCTGCGGGCTCGGGCGACGATCGAGGAGATGGCCCGTGACCTGCTGCAGGTTCAGGCTCGCCGGCAGCTCGCTGAAGGTTTCAGCTACAGTCCTCCGGATCGGCTTTTTCGTGAATTCGAAGCGGCTTTCCCCCACGAAGAAACCCCTGACCAGCTGGAGGCGATCGAAGCTGTCCTCGCGGACATGGTCTCGGAACGTCCGGTCGATCGTCTGATCTGTGGCGATGTCGGCTACGGCAAGACCGAGGTTGCGATCCGGGCGGCTTTTAAAGCGGTCCTCGACAGTCGCCAGGTGGCCATCCTGGTGCCGACGACAGTTCTGGCCCGTCAGCACCTGGAGACTTTCCGACAGAGGTTTGCCGATTACCCGGTGACCGTTGATATGTTGTCGCGCTTTCGTACCGCAGCGGAACAAAAACGGACTATTGAGTGCACGGCTGCCGGGCAGGTTGATATCGTGATCGGCACGCATCGCCTGCTGCAGCGTGATGTGCATTTTAAAAACCTGGGTCTGATCGTCATTGATGAGGAACAGCGCTTTGGCGTGATCCACAAGGAACGTTTGAAGAAGATGCGTGCCGAGGTCGATGTCCTGACCCTGACCGCCACACCGATTCCGCGGACCCTGCACCAGAGCATGGCCGGCCTGAGAGAGTTGTCGATTATCGATACTCCACCGGTGGATCGACAGGCAATCCGGACCTATGTCACCCGTTTTGATGATGATCTGATCCGTGACGCCATCCTGCGTGAGCTGCGCCGTGGCGGACAGGTTTACTTCGTGCACAACCGGGTGCAGTCGATCGGAGCCATGGCCGATTTCCTGCGGCAGCTGGTTCCCCAGGCCAAGGTTGGTGTCGGCCATGGGCAGATGCCGGAAAAAGAGTTGGAGAGGGTCATGCTCGACTTTATCGAAGGGCGAACCAATCTGCTGGTTTGTACAACGATCATAGAAAACGGTATTGATATCTCTTCAGCAAACACCATGATCATCAACCGGGCGGACTGTTTCGGCTTGTCGCAACTTTACCAGTTGCGTGGCCGGGTCGGTCGTTCGCATCAACGCGCTTACGCCTACCTGATGATTCCCGGCGAAGGCTTGCTGACCAGGGATGCTCGTGAACGCCTCAAGGTTCTCCAGGAGCAGGCGGAACTGGGCGCTGGTTTTCGCATCGCCCGTCACGATCTTGAATTACGTGGCGCCGGCGACCTGCTTGGTGCGCGACAGGCTGGACAGGTTGCGGCCATCGGCTTTGAAATGTACACGGAGCTTCTCGAGGAGACGATCCAGGAGCTGCAAGGGCAAAGCCGTGAAGAGAGCGTCGATCCGGAAATCCGCCTTGGCCTTTCTGCTTTTTTGCCCGAGGCTTATGTTGCTGACCCCAATCAGCGCCTGGTCCTCTATCGCAAGCTCGCTTCCGCTGTCGATGATGTCGAAATCTACCAGGCCGGGGATGAGTTGCGCGACCGTTACGGTGAACTGCCAGAAGCCGCAGAGCTCCTGCTTGAAGTCATGAAGTTGCGGGTTCTGATGAAACAGTTACATGTTGAACTGGCAGAGTTTGACGGTCATAACCTGGTCTTTGCTTTCCCGGGCAATACCAAAGTTGCTCCGGAGCAGATTCTGGCTCTGCTTGAAGACGGCAAAAAGTACTCTTTCAGCCCCGATTATCGCTTGAGTATCCGTCTTGGCAGGATCGCCAGGGAAGAGGTCTTGACGATCGCTAAAAAGGAATTGCAAGCTTTTTGTCGGCTATGATAGGTTGGCGACTTCTACTCCACCCTTTGAAACAAATGAAGAAGCATGCATAGAACTCACTTGCGTATATTCTCCCTTCTCCTCTGTTTGTGCGGTCTGGTGGCAGGATGCAGTTCCGAACCCGTCGTGGAAGCTTTGCCTGCGTTGATCGTGATTAATGATCAGGAGATCACCAAGGCGGACTTTCTCGTCGAATTTGAACAGAGCCTGCAAAAAGATCAGCAACTAAGCGGAATCGAGCGCGAGGAATTACAGCGCTCCTTTCTGGTCCAGTTGATCGATCGGGAGCTGATTCATGGTGAGGCCAGGCGCCTTAACATTGCTCTTACAGACGCTGATGTTGAAGTCGCTTTGCAGGGTTACCGAGAGGATTATCCCGGCAGCAGTTTCGAAGAGATGCTTGTCGAGCGAGGCTTGACCCTGGAGGCCTGGCGGGAAGAGCTCAAGGAAAGCCTGATCATGGAGAAGCTCCTTGAGCAGGCGGTTTACTCCATGGTATCGGTGAGCGACGAAGAGGTTGCCGCCTATTTCAAGGCCAATCGTGATCAGTTTGATCGTCCCGAACAGGTCCGGGCCAGGCAGATTGTGGTTGCGGATGAAGCAGAGGGCCAGGAGGTTCTCGGCATCTTGCGTCAAGAGCGTCCTTTTGCCGAAGTCGCTGCAGAGTACTCCCTGTCTCCGGATGCAGAACAAGGTGGCGATTTGGGTTTCTTTAGCCGCGGTGAGATGCCGCCTGAATTTGACGAGATTGTTTTCGACCTGCCGGTCAAGCGCCTGAGCGACCTAGTCCAAAGTGAGTACGGCTATCACATTTTCCTGGTTGAGGAAAAACGCAAAGCAAAACGACTCAATAAAAAGGAAGCTTCTGATGAGATCCGGGCGATCCTTGACGGCCGTAAAAAGGAAGAAGTTTACCTTGCCTGGCTCCAGGATATGCGCGCCCGTGCCGTGATTTCTGTAGATTGGGCTCAGCTTGAAAAGAACGAGAGAAAGTAGTCAAGGAGCCTTTCCCGGGAGACCAGGGTAAGATCCTGTGTTGATACGGTTTTAACGTTTCAAAGAATGCAACCAAGGAAAAGGATGTTATGAGATATTTCGGAATTGCACTGCTGTTGATATGCAGCATCGGTTTGACATCGGTTTCGGCAAAGGTTGTCAGTCGTGTTGCGGCGGTTGTCAACAAGGAGATCATTTCAACCCATCAGCTTGATCAGAGACTGCAGGAGCAGTTGGCAAAACAGCAGAAACAGCCTTCTCCGGTGCAGATGGGAGCTCTGCGCCAGGAACTTCTTTCCCGTATGATAGAGGAGTCTCTGGTTCAACAGCGGATCGCGGCACTTAACCTGACCGTCTCCGAAGAAGAGATTGAAACGGCACTGGTGGATGTCCAGAAGAAGAATAAATTGAGCCGTGATGATCTTGAAGATGCCGTACAGACGCAAGGTTTGGATTTTGATGATTATCGTGACAATCTTCGGCAGCAGATTTTGCGCTATAAGCTGATTAGTGAAGAAGTTCGTAGCCAGATCGATGTGCCTGAGCGTGAGCTCGTTGAATATTACCGTGCTCACCTGGATGACTATCGCTTGCCCCCCGAGGTGGAGTTGAGCGCTCTCTCCTTCCCGGTTTCGGAAAAGGCGTCCGAGCAGGAGCGCACCCAGATCCGCAAGATGGTCAATGAAGCTCTGAGGAGGTTACAGCAGGGTGAAGCTCTGGCAGAGGTTGCTGACAGCTATAATCAAACCTATGGTGCCACTGGCGGTTCAATGGGCAAATTCGTCTACGAAGAATTAACCCCGCAGTTTGTCGAGGCGATTAATAAGGTTGAGGACGGCACCTTCACTACTCCCGTAGAAATGGATACCGCGATCCACCTGCTGAGAGTAGACGACCGTCTGTCTGAGGGGTTGAGACAGTTCGATGAGGTAAAATTTGACATTCACCAGATGATTCTGGATCAGAAAACGGATGCGCGTATCAAGGAGTGGACTAAAGCGCTGAAAAATAAGGCATTTATCGATATCCGCCTGTAGCGAAGCTCCAGTGCTGAAAAAAATGGCCACCTGCTTTTAGCAGGTGGCCATTTTTAATATCTGTATGAGAAAGGATTATTCTTCCAGGGCACTCTTGAGGGCTGTGAAGTGTTTCTGATAGGTCCGGCGGTCCGCTTCGTCGAATTCAAGAAACATGACACCACTTGAACAGAGGTCGTCACTTTCAGGTTGAGAATTGATCACGCGCCCGTTTATCTGTACCAGGTCGTTGTCGAGGCCGAGGGTGATTCGTAATGGCTGTTCCGGCTCAAAGAATTGACCGGTTTCGAGCCGCAAACCGGTTTCGCTGACATTGAGTGTGCGGGCCAGGCCACGGCCGGTGACCTCACCTTTCGAGGAGAGGATCTCGTAATCGAGAAATTTCAAGGCATACCGGCGTTCCGCTTGACGGCGTTCGAACAGGTCGTCACTCATCACTTCTTCTCCGTAATTTACATAACGTAATGAAATTCATCGAAGTATAACCCTTTCCCCGGAGTTTGAAAACTGCTTTCCCCGCTTAAAAGAAGAATCCCTCTTTTGCGAAACAGGTTGAGGCGGTTTTCACGCCTAGGCTATACTGTAGGTTCGTGCTTATTCAAAGGGGAGTTTTATGACGAAGCCACTTATCATAACGATGGGCGACCCGACCGGGGTTGGGCCGGAAATTATCATTCGAGCCGTCTACGAAGGTGCTTTTACTGACCTTCCCCGTCCGTTGATCGTCGCCGGAGATCTTGGTGTCCTGAAGCGGGCTGCTGCCGTTTGTGGTTGCGATGTCCAACACCAGCGTGGCTCCTCCTCATCCCTGGCGACAGATGACCTTGTTGTTGGCGGGCACCGCTTGCCTGTACAGGCCCTTTCGCAACTCGATCTCTCCGTGCAAGGGTTTGGCCAGCCACAGATCTCTTCCGGGCGTGCCATGGCTGATTACATCGAATGGGCCTGCGATGCCTGTGTTGCCGGTGATGTGGCTGGGATGGTCACGGCACCGATCAACAAGGAAGTCTTGCGCACAGCAGGGGTATCTTTTCCGGGTCATACCGAGCTGTTAGCTGATCGTTGCGAGGTCGACGAGGTTGTTATGATGCTGGCCGGAGAGAGATTGCGAGTCTGTCTGGTGACGACCCATTGTGCCTTGCGGGAGGTACCGCAACGCCTGAACGCAGAACGTATCCTGACGACCATGCGCATTGTTTCGTCGAGTCTGCAGCGGCAGTTCGGCCTCAAAAAGCCTCGCTTGGCGGTCTTGGCTCTAAATCCGCACGCTGGTGAAGGGGGGTTGTTCGGTGACGAAGAAACCCGGCACATCGCTCCGGCGATTGCTGCCGCCCGCTCTGAAGGAATCCTTGCCAGCGGTCCGCACAGTGCCGATACCCTCTTTTGGTTTGCAGCTCAGGGAGACTATGACGCAGTGATCTGCATGTACCATGACCAGGGCTTGATCCCTCTCAAGCTGCTGCATTTTGATGACGGCGTCAACGTCACCCTTGGTCTGCCGATCGTCCGCACGTCCGTTGATCACGGTACGGCCTATGATCTGGCCGGCACCGGTCAGGCCAGCCCTGCCAGTCTGGTCGCTGCAGTCTGGATGGCTGCCGAGATGGCTGAGAAGCAGGAACGGGGCACGAGGCACGAGGAACGAGGGAAAGTGGTTCTTTAAATTGCGTGGTCTGCTTCTCGCGGCCCTCGTACAGTTTTTAGCGTTCTGATAGTGACATAAAACAGAAGCAAATCAATGATAGAAGAAAAGTGGCGGATATAAAACCATGGTCAATAAAATCGTCATTAAAGGTGCCTGCGAGCACAACCTGAAGAATATCGATGTCGAGATTCCCCGAGATCAGCTAGTGGTGATCACCGGTGTCTCAGGGTCGGGCAAGAGTACCCTCGCCTTTGATACCATCTATGCCGAGGGACAGCGCCGTTACGTTGAGAGTCTTTCGGCCTATGCCCGGCAGTTTCTGGAGCAGATGGACAAGCCGGATGTCGAAAGTATAGAAGGATTGAGTCCGGCCATCTCCATAGAACAGAAATCCACGTCGAAGAACCCCCGCTCTACCGTTGGCACGGTTACGGAAATCTACGATTACCTGCGCTTGCTCTTTGCTAGGGTCGGGCGGGTGCATTGTC
>JAOUDB010000522.1 GCA_029859485.1 Desulfuromonadales bacterium
CAATAATGTGCAGGGCAACAAAAACAGAGCAAACCACAACCAGAAGGTCTCCGAAGTTGATTGTCCAGGGAGTGTGCCAGGTCAGCAGGAAAAGACCAACCAGGGCCAACCCGACACCAATTTTAGAACCAAAAGCCGCGGGCTTCTTCAGAATCGGTCCAGCCATTAAAGGAACCCACACCACGCCCAACCCAGTGAGAAAGCCGGTATTGGCAGAAGACGTACGTTCCAGACCAAAAGTCTGAAAGAGATAGGAAGAAAAGAGTAATGCCCCGAGTAGAATACCAAGTCGCCAGCCACGGCGGTCGAGAGTTGCCAGCCTGGCTCGTCCGGCAATAAAGAACAAAAGTATGGCAGCCATGGCAAAACGCACCCAGAGGAAGGCCATAACCGGCATTTCTACGATAGCGTCTTTGACTATAGGGAAAGTCGCGCCCCAGAAGAGAGTCACGGTCGCCAGCATAAATTCAGCGTGAAACTGCCGTTTGTTCTTTAAATCCATATACATCCGGTGAAAAACTGTTAGAGTCTTGTTTCAGGCGAAGGCGCTATGGTATAAGCAGAGATCTGTTATTTCAATTATTTTCTCTACAATCAGTTTGAGAGAACTTTATGATGAGTCGTGGCAAGAAAGAGCCGATCGAAGTTATTTGCCCGAGATGTCGCTACACCGAGATTGTTTATCTCCCTATCGAAGATCTTCCGCGCTGTCCCCGGTGCAACGTCCAAATGTCAATTTCCGAGCTTCTCGATGAAGGAAAATCTTACTAAATGTTTTTTTGCCGAACGGTTCGGCTTAGCTATCCCTACATTATCTATCAAGGAGGAACAAACATGAAACAAGTCAAACTACTGATTGCCTGCCTGCTGGCTCTTTGTGTAGTCCTGCCCGGTGTCGCTGCTGCGGACACTCTCGACGACATCCTTGAGCGCGGCACCCTGCGCGTCGGCATGGAGCCTGGCTACATGCCTTTCGAAATGACCAACAAAAAAGGTGAGATCATCGGGTTCGACGTCGATATGGCGAAGCGTATCGCAAAAGCTATGGGCGTCGAGCTTGAGCTGGTCAGCACTGCATGGGACGGCATCATCCCTGCCCTGATCACCAAGAAGTTCGACATGATCATGAGCGGCATGACCCTGACGCAGGAACGCAACATGAAGATCAGCTTTGCCAAGCCCTATATCGTTATTGGCCAGAGCATCCTGATCGACAAGAAATTAGCTGGCGAAGTCAAATCCTACAAAGACCTGAACAACAAGAAGTACAAGGTTGCCTCCAAGCTCGGTACAACCGGTGAGCAAGCCGTCAAGCGCATGATTCCTAATTGCGAGTACATCTCTTTTGAGACCGAGCAGGAAGGCGTTATGGACCTCCTCAACGGCAAAATTGACGCATTCGTCTACGACCTGCCTTTCAACGCCATTGCGTTTGCTGAAAAAGGTCAGGGCAAACTGGAACTGCTCGACGAGCCTTTCACCTATGAGCCTCTGGCATGGGCCGTAAATAAAGGCAACGCCGACTTCATCAACTGGCTGGACAACTTCCTGATCCAGGCAAAGAACGACGGCACCTACGACAAAATTTACAAAAAGTGGTTCTTGAGTGATGCATGGCTTAAAGAGCTCCAGTAATAGAACATAAAAATATGGCGGGGCTGCTCCTTATGAAGCGGCCCCGCCATCTTTCTTTCTGAACCGCGGGAATAAACATTTTGAAGATAATTACTAAAAATATCCCCTGGCACTTTCTGACCCTCTTCATCCTCTTCATGTTGTGTGCAGGTCTGTGGATTGCCACCAAAAAGATTGACTACACCTGGCGTTGGAACCGTGTCCCCCAGTACTTCATTTACAACAATGAGACACTGATCCCGACGCCCTTTGACGGTGTTGTCGCCTCGGTATCAAACCTTGGTGACCAAACACAGATCAAAGTGGTGAGCGAGAACGGTGAAGAGAAGACTTTTGAAGTCGATAGTAATGCCGTTGAAGTCAGCGAAGGAGAAGACCTCTTTGAAGGTGATTACCTGGGCGCTGTTTTCGAATGGCGGGCCGGGCCACTGCTGAAGGGTTTATGGGTCACGCTTTGGATTTCTGCTGTCGCTAGCCTCTTCGGCATGATCATAGGCCTGGTAACAGGTCTGTGCAGGGTTTCAAACAACCCGACCTTACGGAGTCTTTCCGTTACCTATATTGAGTTGATTCGTGGCACCCCGTTGTTGGTACAGATTTTCATTTTCTATTTCTTTCTCGGCACCGTTCTCGATATCAGCCGTATTATTGCCGGTATCAGCGCTCTGGCAATTTTTGCCGGTGCTTACGTTGCAGAGATTATTCGCGCCGGCATTCAGTCGATCCCCAAAGGGCAGATGGAAGCCGCACGATCTCTTGGCATGAATGTCCCTCAGGCGATGATCTACATCATCCTGCCACAGGCCTTTAAACGTACCCTGCCCCCATTGGCCGGCCAGTTTATCAGCCTGATCAAGGATTCATCCCTGGTTTCGATTATCGCTATTACGGATCTCACCA
>JAOUDB010000090.1 GCA_029859485.1 Desulfuromonadales bacterium
TCTCTTTTAGTCGTTATGATTCCTGTTCGATAATCTTGTCACCGGTTTCTATGTAGTGTTGGCGGATCAACTGTTCAAGCTTTACGGGGTCCTTATCGCGAATAGTTGTGACGATTTTCAGGTGTCTGTCACGGATCTCTTCAGGTGTATAGACCTTGCCCCAGTGTTTATAAAAGAGCAGGTGTAGCTTGAGACTGAGTTGTTCCGTAAAAAGAACGATCTGAGCGTTTGTGCAGTGGCAGAACAGCTCTTCATGAAATTCCTGACCGAGATCTATCAGTGGTTTATGCTCACCCTTTTCGGCAAACAATTTCATCTTATGTGCCATTTCTTCAAGGCGGGTAAGATCTTCCTCAGTAAAATTATTGATGCCTTGGATAACTGCGAAACCTTCGAGGACGCCGCGGGCCATGTAGCTTTCGATAATTTCTTTGGGGGAGAGTGATGCGACAAAATTGCCAACCTGTGGGCGGTACTCAAGAAGATCTCTTCTGACCATGTCGGCCAGAGCTTCACGGATCGGTGCGCGGCTTATCCCAAGTTCTTTGGAAAGGTGACTCTCAAGAATCTTTTCACCGGCACGGAAGCGATTCTCCCGTATGCCGTTATAAATATATCGGATAACGTAGTCTTTGTAGGTAGAGCGTTCTATGGGCATTCTTGTCTCCATCTTCCCAATGTCGTCTGTCGAATGTCGACATTATGCGTGGGTAAGCAAATATTGCAATAAAAAAGCGCCAGAAACCAGAGTAGATTTTCTGACGCTATTTTTTGAAAGTTACCAGGTCAAGCGTGCACTGCTTTGCCGAAGGCACCGAGTGCTGCTTCCTTGAAGGCTTCGCTGAGAGTCGGGTGAGCGTGCATGGTCAGGGCGACGTCTTCAATGCTGCCACCGAAGGACAAGATGGTGACGGCTTCACTGATCAGTTCAGAAGCGAAAGGACCGATGATGTGTACACCGAGAAGTTTACCGCTCTCCGGGTTGGCGAGAACCTTGACAAAGCCATCGACATTGTCCATCGCTCTAGCTCGACCACTGGCCATGAATGGAAAACGGCCGACCTTGTAAGGGATATTCTGGTCCTTGAGTTGTTCCTCCGTCGCTCCGATGGACGCTGCCTCTGGATGGGTGTAAACGACACCTGGGATCAGGTTGTAGTCAACAACAGCCTTCTTTCCTGCCAAGGTCTCGGCCAGTGCTACACCTTCGTCCATCGCTTTATGGGCGAGCATCGGGCCGTGAATCAGGTCACCGAGGGCATAGATGTTCGGTATATTGGTCTGATAGTTTTCGTCAACCGCGATACGTCTGGTTTCGTCCAGTTTGACCCCTGCTTCTTCGAGGCCAAGCCCCTCGGTGCAAGGGTTTCGGCCAGCGGCCACCAGCACCTTGTCGCAGGTCAGTGTCTGATTTGCTTTTCCTTCAAGTGTCAGGGTGACGCCCTGGTCGGTCGATTCCATCCCCGAGACCCGGGTCCCGGAATGGATCGTCATCCCTTGCTTTTGCAAACTCTTCAATAGCGCCGCAGTGATCTCCTGGTCGGATGTTGGCAGCATCTGCTCAAGCATCTCAACCACGGTAACTTTGGCCCCAAGGCGGAGCCAGACCGAGCCAAGCTCAAGGCCGATGTAACCGCCGCCGATAACCACCAGGTGTTCAGGGACGGCAGTGTATTCGAGGGCGTCGCGCGCCTGACCGACGCGTTCGCCGTCCTGGGGTAAGCCGGGGATGTCGATAGCGACACTGCCAGTCGCGAGAAGTACGCGCTTGCCCTGTAGTTTCTGCTCACCTTCTGCTGTTGTGGCGATGACCTGAAGAGGCCCTTCAGAACCCGGTTTGGTGAGACGACCGCTGCCTGTAACCAGAGTGATCTGGTTCTTCTTGAAGAGGCTGGCGATACCGCGTGTCAGTCGCGTGATGATGTCTTCCTTACGTTTCATCATCTTGTCAAGATCAAGGCCAGGCGGGTCAATGATGATGCCGTGATCGGCAAACTTGTCGCGGGCTTGGACAAAGAGTTCACTTGAATCAAGCAAGGCTTTGCTCGGGATGCAGCCTTCGTTGAGGCAGGTGCCGCCAAGGGCGTTGCGTTTTTCGATCACCGCAACACTGGAACCGAGTTGAGCGGCACGAATCGCGGCCACGTAGCCGCCAGGGCCGCCGCCGATGATAATCAGGTCATAGGTTTCTCTCATTTGAAACTCCGGGAAATAGTGGCGAACGAACTCATCAGAGTTCTAGAAACAACTCAGAAGGATCCTCAATATACTCCTTGATCGACTTGAGAAAGCTGACAGCTTCACGACCATCGATAAGACGATGATCGTAGCTCAGAGCCAGATTCATGATCGGTTTGATGACAACTTCACCGTTTACGACGACTGGCCGGTCCTGAATCGAGTGCATGCCGAGTACGCCGCATTGAGGCGGGTTGATGATCGGTGTACTCAGCAGCGATCCATAGACGCCACCGTTGGTGATGGTAAAGGTCCCACCTTCAAGGTCGGCTAGAGTCAGTTTGCGGGCGTTGGCCTTGGTGGCGAGATCGGCAATCTGTTGCTCGATTTCGGCAAAGGTCAGCTGGTCTGCGTCACGCAGAACCGGCACGACCAGACCGCGGTCGGTGCCGACTGCGATGCCGATATCGTAATAGTGGTGATAGACAATATCGCTGCCGTCGATGCTCGCATTGACCGCTGGAAATTCCTTGAGGGCTTCGATGCAAGCTTTGACAAAGAAGGACATCATGCCCAGCTTGATGCTATGTTTTTTTGTGAATTGCTCCTGATGCCGTTTGCGAATCTTTTTTACCCACGACATATCCGCTTCATTAAATGTCGTCAGCATGGCGGTTTCTTGACGGGCCTGAAGCAGGCGTGCCGCAATGCGTTGTCGAATCGGGGTCATGGCCTGACGGGTAATCGGCCGGTCGTCGCCATCTGCTTTTGCCAATACCCTGGAGCTCTCCGCCTCTTTGGGTTCAGCTTGCAAAGCAGCGGGTTTGTCGTGGGCGAGGACATCATCCAAAATGACCCTCCCATCGCGACCGCTGCCGGCGACCTTTTGCAGGTCAATACCACGTTCTTCGGCCTGTTGGCGGGCCGCGGGGTTCGCAGGGGCTTGCGCCTCCTGCTTCTGTGCGGCCGTGTTCGTCGCAGCAGGTGCAACCGTTTCAGTTTTTTCTTCAGTTGCAGGGAGAGGTGCGGCCACCTCAACGTCTCCTTCTGCGAGGGTGGCAATGACCGTGCCGATCGGCACGGTCTGGCCTTGTGGAATAACAATGCTCAGGATGCCGGAAGCTTCCGCGGTCAGTTCAACGTTGACCTTGTCAGTTTCCAGTTCGCAGATGATGTCATCTTTGGCAACGGCGTCGCCGTCCTCCTTAAACCAGTTGGCGACCAGTGCTTCGAGAATCGATTCGCCAATTTCAGGGATTTTGATCTCCATTTATCTTTCCTTATGGTTAAGAATCAGTTGAGTTGCCAAGGGCTGCGTCAATGATCTGTTGTTGTTCTTCCTTGTGGCGACGGTGTGATCCGACTGCGGGCGCTGCTGAAGCCCGACGTCCGCAATACTCAGGATTTCTGCCTATGGCCCGGCCCAGTCGGTATTGCAGGTGGGGCCAGGGCCCCATATTCTTCGGCTCTTCCTGAACCCAGACAATGCGTTTAGCGTTGCTATAACGATTTACTGCTTCCTGTAATACCTCCTGATGGAGAGGATAAAGTTTCTCTATGCGCAACAGGCCGATGTCCTTCCTGTTCTCAGCGTCAACTGCGGACTGGAGCTCGTAATAAATTTTGCCGCTACAGAGAAGCAGTGTCTTAACTTGTTCCGGCGGTTTGTTACAAGGCAGAATCGCCTGAAAAGAACCTTCGCTCAACTCTTCAAGAGTGCTGCTGCAGGCTGGAAATCGCAGGAGACTTTTCGGGGTGAAGACGATTAATGGCCGACGATAGGGGAGTTTGCACTGCCGGCGCAGGAGGTGAAAAAGCTGTGCCGGGGTACTTGGATAGGCGACGTGCATGTTGTTGTCGGCACAGAGATTCATGAAACGTTCAATGCGGGCGTTTGAATGCTCTGGTCCCTGGCCTTCGTAGCCATGCGGCAGAAACATAACCAGACCGCTGGAGCGGTCCCACTTGGTGCCGCTCGTGCCGATGAACTGGTCGATGATGACCTGGGCACCGTTGGCAAAGTCACCAAACTGGGCTTCCCAGATTGTCAGACCGTGCGGCGTTTCCAGTGAATAACCGTATTCAAGGCCCAGCACAGCCGCCTCAGAGAGCATGCTGTCGTAAATCTGGATTGCTGCCTGGCTTTGTCCCAGGAAGGCCAGGGGGACATAAAATTGCCCGTTTTTCTGGTCAACCAGGGTTGAATGCCGTTGGTTGAATGTGCCACGACGCGAGTCCTGTCCCGAGAGGCGTACAGGGGAATGCTCGATCAATAATGAGGCAAAGGCGAGTGCTTCAGCGTTGGCCCAATCGATACCTTCCCCTTTGAGGAGGCTCTCTTCGCGTCGTTTGAGAAGACGTGCAATTTTAGGGTGAGCGTTGAATTTCTCCGGTAGGTTTGCCATACGCGAGCCCAGTTTTAAGAGGGTTTCCGCGTCAACCTTGGTCTCCGGCTCTTCCCGTGAATATTCGCGTTTTATGCCCGTCCACTTTGCCTGGAAACCTACATCGGTTTGTGGCTTGGTTTCTCCTTCAAGGGCATCTTCGAGTCGCTGAGCTATCTTGTTGACACCTTCCTTGACCGATTGAGGCTCAAGGCCACCTTCAATCAATTGTTGTGCGTAAATTTCATGTAGTGGGGGTCTCTGGCGAATCTTCTCGTACATGAGCGGTTGTGTGAAAAAAGGTTCATCTCCTTCATTGTGACCATGGCGACGATAGCAGATGACTTCAACGACCACGTCTTCACCGAACTCTTGGCGATATTCCAATGCCAGGTTGGTCGCATAAACGGCGGCTTCAGGATCTTCGCCGTTGATATGAAAGATAGGCACCATTAGCATTTTAGCGATATCAGTGGCGTAGAGGGTCGAACGTGCGTGGGCTGGGGCGGTGGTGAAGCCGATCTGGTTGTTGATAACCAGATGAAACGTGCCGCCCGACTGGTAGCCATCAAGCTGGGACAGGTTAAGAACTTCCGGCACCAAGCCTTGACCGGCAAAGGCGGCATCTCCATGAAGCAGTACCGGCAACACTCTTTTCTTGCCGCCAGGTCCGTAGCTGACATGTCGGGCTCGACACCTGCCGATTACCACTGGGTCGACAGCTTCAAGGTGGCTCGGGTTGGCCGCCAGACTGAGATGAATATTGTGTCCGGAGGGGAATGATCGGTCAGTAGAGTACCCCTTATGATACTTCACATCGCCATCGCCAACAAAGGCCAGTTCGAGATTGTCCTGGAATTCGGCGAAGATATTCTCCAGCGGTTTGTTGAAAATATTGGCCAGCACGTTGAGGCGGCCACGATGGGCCATCCCCATAATCAGATCACTGACCCCTCTTTCTGCGGCCTGCATCAACAAGGTGTCCAAGAGTGGAATGATGGCCTCTCCACCTTCCAGTGAGAAGCGTTTCTGACCGAGGAACTTGCGATGAAGAAAGGCTTCGAAAAGGGTCGCTTCCTGAAGTTTCTCAAGGATATGCAGTTGCTCGTCGCGAGCCAGGTTGGGTTGATTGCGGATTTCTTCCATACGCTTCTTCAGCCAGGTCCGTTTTTTCGGATCCTGAATGTGCATGAACTCCACGCCAATTTTCCCGCAATAGGTCTCTTTGAGCAGGTCAATAATTTCACGAAGGGTGGCTTTATGTTTTGGGAAGCGTAGCGGGTAAAAGGTTCGGTCAAGGTCGTCTTCAGTGAGACCGAATGCCGCCAGGTTCAGTTCTGCGTGTTCGGCCTGTTCGGGTGAGAGAGGGTCCGTGCTGGCCTGCAGGTGTCCGAGGTCGCGATATCGGTAAATCAGGGAGTCGACAGAAGACGTTTTGGCAGCCAGGTCGCAATCGGTCGCCGGAGCTTGCCTGGCAAGCTCGAAGCCTTCGAAAAAAGCCTGCCAGTCATTCGAAACCTGGGCAGGGTCGGATTTCCATAGTTGAAATTGTTCTTCCAGCCACTGAGGACTGACATTGCTGGCTATACTCATCGATACCCCTGTTGATGATGATCTGTTATGCGTTTTATCGCTACGGTGAAAGAAGTCTTCCCAAAATGACCCTTCCTACGTCTCTATGTCAACTCAACATACGAATCATAGATACTGAAGGCCGGGAAAAACGAACTGCGCAAATTATATCAAGGGGTTGGCGTTCAGGCAAACGGGTCGGAGCTTAGCAGGAGGGTTTTTGAACTCTGGGCTGAAGATTCTGTCCTGCCCCCTGTCGCCAGGAAACCTTAAGTCTGCGCTTTTGGCTTGCAAACCCCCTTTTTGCATGACAACTGCGAGTCGTAAGGAAGGACATCTAGAAAGCGCTCAGCCTGTATCGCTGCCATGCAACCGGTCCCTGCCGCAGTCACCGCTTGACGGAATTGTTGGTCCTGCACGTCACCTGCAGCAAAGACTCCTGAGATGTTGGTTTCCGTGCCGTTTTTGGTGAGCAGGTAACCTTCGTTGTCCATCTCCAGTTGACCTTCGAAGAGAGAGGTATTTGGTCGATGGCCGATGGCGATAAAGATGCCATCGCAGTTCATCTTTGTTTCCTTGCCGGTTTTAAGGTTTTTGATGCGGGTTCCGGTTACGCCGCTTGTGTCAGTGAGAATCTCTGTGAGCTCGGAATCCCACTTGAAGTTGATCGCCTTGTTGCCCAGCGCCCGGTCAGCGAGAACGGGTGTCGCCCGTAGCGAATCACGGCGATGAATAACGGTTACTTTCTTGGCAAAGCGGGTCAAAAAGACAGCTTCCTCCATGGCAGTATCGCCACCGCCAACGACAACGACTTCACGGTCGCGATAGAAAAATCCATCGCAGGTTGCACAGACTGATACTCCCTTGCCGTAGAGCAACTCTTCGTTGCCCAAGCCGAGGAGCTTTGGCGAGGCCCCGGTCGTGATGATCAGAGAGAGGCAGCGGTAAAGCTCTTCTTCCACCCAGATTCTGAAAGGACGTTCCTGCAAGTCTACCTTGGTGACGTCACCCTCGACAAATTGAGTGCCGAAACGCTCTGCCTGAAGTTTCATCTTTTCCATCAAGTCAGGGCCGTCTATGCCTTCCGGGAAGCCGGGAAAGTTGTCGACCGCCGTCGTGGTGGTCAATTGCCCGCCTGGCTGAAGGCCGTGGATCATCAGGGGGCAGCAACGGCTGCGCGCAGCATAGATGGCGGCGGTGAGGCCTGCTGGGCCTGAGCCGAGGATGATCGTTTCGTAAATCAGGTCAGGGTTGCTCATCGGAATCTCCCTTGAACTGTTCTGCAGCGTGATAGGAAGAACGCACCAGCGGCCCCGCTTCGACATGGGCGAAGCCGAGGTGCAGGCCAGTGTCGCGCAAACTCGAGAATTCCGAAGGTTCGACATAGCGAACCACCGGCAGGTGGTGACGGGTTGGCTGGAGGTATTGTCCAAGTGTCAGCATGCGGCACCCTGCTTGCTGGAGATCCTGCATGACAGTGGGAATCTCATCCATGGTTTCCCCCATGCCGAGCATCAGGCCCGACTTGGTTGGCATGTCGGGAGCTGCCTGCGCGGCAGCAGCAAGCAAGTTCAGAGAGCGCTGGTAGTCGGCGCCAGCCCTGGCCAGAGGATAGAGCCTGGGAACAGTCTCCAGATTGTGGCCGAAGACGTCCGGTTTGGCCATGAGGATCGTGCTCAACGCTTTGTGGTTTCCCTGTAGGTCGGGCACAAGCAATTCAACCCGACATTCCGGACGGTAAGCATGAATCGCGCGGGTCACGGCTGCAAACTGGGCTGCGCCACCATCTTCGAGATCGTCACGTGTGACCGATGTTATCACTGCGTGATTCAATTTCAGCTCAGCAATAGCTTTGGCGACTTTGTCCGTTTCCTGTGGATCGACAGGCAGAGGTGTTTCGTGGGTAACATTACAAAAACGGCAATCACGGGTGCAGTGGTCACCAAGGATCATGAAGGTTGCCGTGCCCTGTTCCCAGCATTCTCCCTGGTTGGGGCAGGCCGCGCTGCGGCAGACGGAATGCAACCCCTGCTCGCGGTGCAGGCGATCGATTCGGGCGTAGCTCGGTCCTGCCGGAAAACGAACTTTAAGCCAATCGGGTTTACGTGGTGGGCGGGTCGTCATATTCATTGCCATATCAGCGGGTGCAAGGGCTTAAAAACAGTGAATTTAATAATAACTGATAGAGTGCCGGTAGGCTATGGGTATCGAGAGAATTTTATCGAAAAGAGCTTCGGGGCAGAAGCGGGACAACGGACTTAACGATTTGCCACGCAGAAAGTAACTGTCACAGGGTTGATGGCAGCCCGTGCTTCGCAGTGTATCAGACGTCCCGGTCTGTGTGTCGACCGGGACGCCGAGTCTGACAAATCTCAACCTCGTTTATTGTTTCTTGCTATTCAGGCTGGGGCGTTTAACTTTGTCACTTAGGCTGGTTCGAAATTGCTTTTATCTGCGCCACAGAGGGGGCAGC
>JAOUDB010000523.1 GCA_029859485.1 Desulfuromonadales bacterium
ATCATAACGGCCGCCGGAGCAGACCGCTCTGCCAAAGCCAGACAGGAAACCCTGAAATACCAGCCCGCTATGGTAATCGAAACCGCGCATTTCACCAAGGTCTAAAGTGATATGTTCTTCAACACCGTACACGCTGAGGACTTCCAGCACTTTTTCCAGTTCATCCAGGGCCTTCTGTGAAGCGGGGTTGGAGATCGCCTTGCGCGCCTGATCAAGAGTTTCTCGACCACCGTAAAGCCTGGGCAAAGCGAGAAGCTCAGCGCGTTGCTGATCGTTTAGAGGCAGAGTCTTGAGCAGCTGCTGCAGGCCGGAAAGATCTTTTGCCGTGATCGCGGTGCGCAGAGCCAGGGCCTGGTTCGCATCCAGGGGCAGATCGTTCAGAACGCCACGCAGGAATTCGACCTGGCCGATATCGATAGTGAACTCGGTGGCGCCGACAGACTGCAGGCACTTTACAGCCATGGCAATCATCTCCGCATCGGCTTCCGGGCCGCTGAGCCCGATCAATTCGACTCCGGACTGGAAAATTTCGCGGTCCTTGCCGAGGCGTTGCTCGGTATGCCTCAGAACGCGGCCGTTGTAGCAGAGACGAAATGGCAGGGGCATTTCACGCATACGGGTCGCCGCAATTCTTGCAACCTGGGGCGTGATGTCTGGTGGAAAGGCGACCAGGCGGCCGGTCTGTCGGTCATCAAAGCGAAAGGTGTTGGCGCGCAGATCACTTCCCAGCCCGAGCTCAAGAACGGCCAGGTCCTCGAGGATTGCCGGAGCTACGGGGCGGAAGCCCCAAGCCTTGTAAATGCTACGCAAAGTGTTTTGCAGGTAGTCCAGTTTGGCCGCTTTAACCGGCAGGAAGTCTTTTACGCCGGTTGGCAGTCGTGTCTCTATGATGTTAGGCACTTTTACGTCCTTCTAGAAATTTATAAAACAATCTGGTGTGCGGCGACGATATGCTCGTGGGCGCGCAATTTTTCCAGAGTTTCATCTGGAATGCAACTGTCAACATTAATCAAAGAGACAGCCTGACCGTCGATCGAATGACGGGTCAGGTTCATGCCTGCGATATTGATTTTAGCTTCACCGAGCAGTTGGCCGATAAAACCGATGATGCCGGGATGATCCTCGTTGAAAAGGACCAGGAGGTGGCCGTTGGGCAGCGCCTCGACGTTACAGCCGTTGACGCGCACGATTCGGTAGTCGTTTTCTCCGAACAGGGCGCCACAAACAGAATTCTCGCCGTCGGCGCCGATCACTTCCAGGCGGATCAAGCTGGAAAAGCCGCGGGTCAATTGGTTGCGGGTCTCGGTGACGCGAATGCAGCGTTCTTTGGCCAGAAACGGAGCGTTGATGTAGTTAACTTCGGAGCCGACCATTGGCGTGAGGATGCCTTTCAGGGCGGCCATGGTCAAAGGCTCGGTCGGGTTGTCGGTCACAGTACCTGCATATTCAATGCGGACTTCTGTAAGACCCTTGCCATAGAGTTGCGCCAGGAACGAGCCAAGACGCTCGGCCAGATCCAGGTGGGGACGTAATGTTGCCAGCAGGTCGGCGCTGATCGAGGGGACGTTAACCGCGTTGACGATGATGCCTTTGGTCAGCAGGTCAACCACCTGATTGGCGACCTGGACGGTGACATTTACCTGTGCGTCGCGGGTCGCGGTGCGCAGATGCGGCGTGCAGATGACCTGCTCAAGCCGCAGTAAGGGGTTGTCAGTTCCCGGTGGCTCTTTGCTGAAAACATCGATCGCCGCTCCGGCGACGCGTCCAGCCTTGATTGCCTCGGCCAGGGCGGCTTCGTCGATCAGGCCTCCGGTTGCACAATTGATGACATGACAACCGGGCTTGATGCGTGCCAGTGTTTCATAGTTGAGGATATTGGCGGTTTCCGCGTTGTACGGAGTGTGCAGGGTTAAAAAGTCGGAGCGGCTTAGCAAGCCTTCAAAATCGACCTGCTCTGCACCGAGTGTGCGGACGGTGTCTTCCGTCAGATATGGATCGTAAACAATCGGCTTCATCTTCAGGGAAAGGGCTCGCTCAATAACCATTCTGCCAATCTTTCCTGCGCCCAGAACGCCGAGTGTTTTTCCTGCGACCTCGATGCCGAGAAAGCGGTCAGATTCCCATTCGCCCTTCTTGGTTGATTGGCTGGCCGCCGGGATCTGTCTGGCCAGGGCAAAGATCATGGCGATCGTATGCTCGGCAGTGGTGGTGGTGCTGCCGAACGGGGTGTGCATGACCACGACCCCTTTGCGGTTGGCTGCTTCCAGATCGAGGTTTCTGGTGCCTACTCCGGCGCGGCCAACAACCTTCAGTCTGTTGGCTGCCTGAAAGATCTCTTCGGTGATAGCCGTTCCACTGCGCACGATCAGTGCATCAGCTTCGGCAACGGCTCCCAGGAGTTGTTCTGTCGTCAGGCCTGGCTGGTAGTCAAGTTCTATACCCTCGGCTTGCTCGAGAACCTGTAGCCCTTCGCTGGGGAATTTGTCAGAAACGAGTACTCTCATGGCGCAGACCCATAGCTGTTTGGAAGAG
>JAOUDB010000525.1 GCA_029859485.1 Desulfuromonadales bacterium
TAATTCCTGGTTAAAGTGTTGTTGAATCATCGGCTTATACACCATCTGCGGCTTGGGAGCAAGGTCCACAGGCAGATTCGCCCGGTTATCAGAGAACCTGCGACCAATGTCCCCTCGAACCCTTTCGCACCGTTAATGCCTGTTTTTGGTTTACAAGGTTGACACTTTCTTCGTGAAGGAGTTCAATCATCGGTAAAAATCCATCAAGAGGTCAGGATAAATGAGTTTTTTAAAGAAGATGTTCAGCAAGAAAGACCCTGTAGAAGAGATGCGGCAACTCTTTACCCGTCAGGATTGGGCAGGTGTATTGAGCGCAGCAAAAAGGCTTGATCGTATTGAGCTGGACGACGCCGTCCTTGCCGAGATCGGCAAGTGGGAAGAGCGGGCCGGCGATGCTTTGGCAAAGATCAACCTTGAAGAAGGAACCTGGGCACAAAAGTCGGGGAACCTGTTGCGTGCTCGTGAAGATTACCAGTTGGCGGTTGGGCAGGCCCGCTCAGTCGAGCTGCGCAAGAGCGCCGAAGACGCGCTGATCGCCCTGGAACGTGGTGAGCTGCCGAAAGAAAAAGAACCGGAAGCCATCGAAAGTCCTGCCATCCATGCCGGTTGCAACAGCGGCTGCTCGACAGCGACAGGTCCGGAAGTTGATCCTCAGGAAATGGATCTTGATGAAGAAGCCCGCCTGGAGTTACTGTTGGCCACCATGCCCGCCGAACTCGCGGAGCGCTACATGACTGCCGGCATGGAGTTTCGTCAAGCGTGGCTGGCTGTTCAGGACAGTGAAGACAAAAGTGCCATGGAGCTGTTGGCAAAGGTTCCGGAAGCAGAACGCAACGCCCTCTTCCTCTTTGAGCGCGGCGCGCTGATGATCCGCGCAGGTAAGCTCAAAAAAGCCCATCAAGACCTGCAGGCAGCCTTGACTGTCGAGCCGGACCTTTTCCCGGCATTCGATGCCCTGGTTGACGTGCTGACCGCGACAGGTCGCATAGATGAACTGGAGAGCGCTCTTAAACAGAATCTGACTGCAGAGCGTTTTGTCGGCTACTCGTGGGCCCGTCTGTCTGAATTGCATGCTCAGCGGCGAGAATTGGAACCGGCCCTGGCTGCGGGGCTCAAAGCCCTCGACGAAGGTGTCGTGGACCCTGGCCTGATCTCGCTCTGCGCTCAACTCCAGGAGCAGGCGGAACGCTTCGATGAAGCCGAAGATTTACTGATGCGTATGCCGGGTGGCGGCTGTGGCGGAGGGGCGCACCCTCTGTTGGCCGAATTCTGGCTTCGCCGTGGCAAGAACTTGGACCGGGCTCTCGAATCCTTTAAAGGGGCGATGCGCCAGGAACGTGATAACCCACGCTGGCTGCTACGCATCTCGCAAGTCTACCTGGCGAAAGGGTGGCGCAAGGAAGCCTCCGAACAGGTCCAGAGGTTGATGAGCCAGGGAGAACTCCCCGAAGAGCTTCGTGCAGAAGTCAAAGATGTGGCAGATCAACTACAACAGAAGTGAACTCCCGCGGGCTTACGACCATGACCTCTTAGAGGCCAAGGCTCGCTCCGACTTCGGGCGCAGGGGGCACTGGTTCGAATCCGGCCATCCCGACCGTCAGTGACATGAGAGTAACCCTCCAAGGGGCCGCTCTTTCTTTTTCGACTCTATTCAGACAACACATTTTCAGGCAACATAGGGACCAAGCCCACCGTCCCCGGCCCAGCAATTTACTTCCTCCGCCTCCGGGGTGCTTTTAAAAGGACACCCTTGAGAGTTCAAACTCTTTCATTTATCATGATGGGGTCGAAGCTAGGCGATAGCCTGTGCTATTTTGCAAACATCTGGTGAGAAGTGGAGAAGGATTTTGAAAATCATTTCGATAAATGGAAGCAGAAGGAAAAAAGGAAATACTGAGTTCCTTATTCAGTCAATATTGAAGCCTGTTGAGAAAAGTGCAACGCATGTTGAATCTATCTTCCTTGGAGATTACATCATAGGCGCTTGTACTGGCTGTGAAGGCTGCAGAAGCTCTTGGGAGTGTGTCATCAAGGATGACTTTCAATCGCTTGTAGAAATGATGGATGAGGCGGACGGGGTCGTTCTTGCTTCGCCAACCTACTGGTACACAGTAACTTCTGACATGAAATGCTTTATTGATCGCTGCTATAGCCTTATTCAATTCCCCAAAAATCGTAGCGAGTGGGTTGGAAAATATGACGGGGCGAACAAAACCTGTGTGACTGCAGCCGTATGTGAACAAAAACAGGAAGCAAATATGGGCAACACCCTGGCACTCCTTACGGAATTTGCCAAAGATATCGGCTTAAACGTTGTCGATTCAGTGAAGGCTCTAAATTGCTTTGAGGCGGGAAGCATTCAAAAGGAAAAAGCAGCTTTGAAAGACGCTGAAGCAGCGGGACAGCGATTTTTACAATAAATCACTACACGCAGCTTACCCGAGGGAGCTCTTGTCTTTCCCCCACCCCACCATTGATTTTTTCCCATAAATGAACTAGCATCAGGCCGCTTTCACAAAAACCACTCA
>JAOUDB010000524.1 GCA_029859485.1 Desulfuromonadales bacterium
TCGTGGAAACGATGAAGCCTGATCTGATTCTTCTCGATATTATGCTTCCCGAGGTTGATGGCTTCCAGGTTTGTCGGCAGTTAAAGTCTAACGAGGCAACCCGTCATATACCGATCATCATACTTACAGCAAAAAAGAGCAAAGAAGATCTTATCATAGGCGAGCAATCTGGAGCCGACATGTACATAACAAAACCATACAAGACATCGATGGTTATTGAAGCTATTCAGAGACTCCTCTCATGAATATCGGCTTCTGAGTCTAAAGGCAAGGGTAGAGATTTTCTGTGAGGTATTTTGTGGAAATCTCTTGACCTGATTAACGCTATATCTATCCACATTTTACTCTGACAAAATCGTCCAGCGCTCTAACATGTTTGTTGAACCTTTCAGGTCGCTTACCCCCTTGCTCTGTGTTTCTTATCAATTAAGCTATTGATAGATTCTGTCAGGCTGGAGTTGAATAGATGGAAGCAGCAACAGAGAGAACCCTTATCAAGGCCATGCTGCAACCGGACTTCTACGACCATCCGGTCGAACAGGTCACGCAGATCGAAACCCACATCTCCTGGGTCTTTCTCGCCGGAGATTTTGCATACAAGGTGAAAAAGCCAGTTAATTTTGGTTTTCTTGATTTTTCCACTCTTGCCAAACGCCACCATTTCTGCCTTGAAGAGTTACGACTCAATCGACGTTTTGCACCACAGCTCTACCTTGGTGTTAACCAAATAGGGGGGGATCCGGCTTGCCCGGAAATGCACGGCAGGCCGGCCCTTGATTATGCTGTGAAGATGAGGCGTTTTGCGCAACAGGACCAGCTTGATCGGGTGCTGGCGGCTGGCCTCATGGGCGCCCGGCAGCTCGACCGTTTCGCTATCATGATCGCCAAGGTTCATCAAGCAGCAGACGTTGCCGGGCCAGAACAGCCATATGGCACCCCGCAAGCAGTTATTGATCCTGTGCTCGAAAACTTCACCCAGATCAAAGCGCTACTCTCCGTAAAAGAATTTCGCAAGTTGAATGGGCTTGAAGAATGGACTCGCAAGTGCTGCGATGATCGGCATGAAATTCTTTGGCAACGAAAGGCTGAAGGTTTTATTCGTGAATGCCACGGTGATTTGCATCTGGCCAATATGGCCTGGGTTGATAATGAGCCAATCCTTTTTGACTGCATCGAGTTCAACGACAACCTGCGCTGGATTGATGTTATTAATGACATCGCTTTTCTGGTTATGGATCTGGATGATCGTGGAGAGGCAAGGCTTGGTTGGCACTTTCTGAATAGTTATCTGCAGGAGTCCGGTGATTATCAGGGGCTGCAACTGTTGCGTTTCTACAAGCTCTACCGGGCCATGGTTCGCACCAAGGTGCTGTGCATGCGGCTGGGCCAACCTGGCTTGAGTGATACAGAAAGAAAACTGGACATTGAGCTCTACCACAGCTACCTGGATCTGGCCAGCAGCTACACGGCAAAGCAAACTAGGCGACTGATCATTACCCATGGGCTCTCCGGCTCTGGCAAGAGTACTTTCGTTCGTAAACTGTCGGATAGCTGTGGCTTTATCCACCTGCAGTCAGACAGGGAGCGCAAACGTCTGCACGGGCTGAGTGCAACAACAAACAGCCACTCGCCTCCCGGTGGCGGCATTTATGACGACATGGCCAATCAAGCAACCTACGAGCGGCTGCAACTGCTCGCCAAAGCAGTGCTCACGGCCGGTTATTCGGTGATTGTCGATGCCACCTTCCTGAAGATGCTGCAGCGAGACAGGCTGCGCTATCTCGCTGAAGAATTATCGGTCCCTCTCTTCATCCTCGACTTCCAGGTTGCCGAGGCAGAATTGCGCCGCCGTATTCAACAGCGTGCCACTGAAGGGGTTGATATCTCGGAAGCGAATATGACGGTGCTGGGATACCAGTTGGCTGAACAGCAACCGTTGAGCGAGGAGGAACGTGCACTGGCCCTGACCGTCTGGCCCGATACGATGCCAGACGAGGTGACTAACCGCCTTTCTGAACGGGACTACGACCGTACCCAGGGGAGGTTCGACAGTTGACTCCAGGATGGCCCATGACCCTGACTCAACATGGTTGATGGGGTTGCTATAACAAGAGTTCCTGTTATCAACAACAGAAAGAGAACAAGTAGTGGTGTTTCCCCGCGCATAATAAACCCTCCCTGCCCTTTCTTTTTGGGCCAATTATTGGTTCTGAGGTTAGCTCCTATTTCGTTTAAATGTTATCTGTCTTTACCGCGACTTCAAACTAAGATAAAAACTTATAATTCGAACACTTAGCGAAATATCCTGGTTGATTTTTTGTCCCTTAAAATTAGGCTGAGTCCTGTTAACACTTTACAAGCATGATAGAATTGGAAGTGTGAGGGGAGATAAGTGAGGAGTTATGAGACACGGGAGTCTTTGGTTTCATGATCATCACTGGAGAACAACAGGAAATCAGAAGAAGCACTGGCAGCTTGTCCTGCAGATAGCTTTAATTGCGATGCTTGTTTTGATGGTGGTTATGTGG
>JAOUDB010000526.1 GCA_029859485.1 Desulfuromonadales bacterium
ATCATCCGCTCCGGTTCCAAAGCCTGTGGAGAAGCCGCAGGTGGGTCCCCTCAAGAAAGTTCATGCAGAGGTTGAGGCGTTTCTGGCTGCTCTTAATGTCTCTGGCAACGACATTCAGCGGGATCTCAGTTATGAGCCTGCCCTCTACATGCTTGAAGGAGCCTTCCCTGCTCCTGAACTGGTCGACAGGTTTAAGGCCCGAATCCAGCAACTCCCCGGTGACTATCTCGTTCGTTTCCGTGAATCCAACTCACTGGCGGTTGAGAAAAATCGACGCACTCTGATCGTTCTCCACTTTGTATCGCCGGGACCGGATCTGCCTGACGGACCTCTTGTGACGATTATCATGGATGATCTTGGCAGGAGCCTTTACACGGCAGAAGCTCTTCTGGCGTTGCCGCAGGCAGTGACTTTTGCAATCATTCCCGGAGAGGCTCAGGCTGTTCAGGTTGCCGAACTGGCTTATGCCGGTGATCGTGAAGTCATGTTGCACACACCGATGGAACCTCAAGGCTATCCTGCTGTTAATCCAGGAGAAGATGCCCTCTTTGTAGAATATAGTGATCAAGAGATTCGCAGACGTTTAGATCAGTTCCTGGCGTATATCCCGCATGTAACCGGCATCAACAATCATATGGGTTCGCGTTTTACGGAAGATGCCAGAGCTTTAACACCGGTTATGAAAAGTCTCCAGGAAAAAGGGTTGTTCTTTGTTGATAGCCGAACGACAGGCCGTACGCTAGCCGCTGAGACCGCACGCCGTTACAATGTCCCAACGATGGAGCGTGATGTCTTTCTGGATAATGTCGCCGAGGTGGATGCGATTGTGACGCAAATACTGAAATTGGAGGCTAAGGCACGCAAGCAGGGCATGGCGATTGGTATCTGCCACCCCTATCCGGAGACGTTGGAGGCCCTGCGCAGAGAGCTCCCCGGGTTGGTCGAACGCGGCATCTCGCTGGTGCCGGTTTCAGTCCTGTTGCAGAAACAAGCTTTGGCTCAGGGGAGTTGAGTTCCGACCTTGTTTATGATGGCGGAAAAGTTTGCATAGTTCTGGTCGTAGAGGATTTCTTCCGGGAGATCGGAACTGACCTTACGCAAAAGCAGGAATTCGCCTTCAAGCCGTCCTTGGTCGTTAAAGAGCGTTCTCTCAAGAAGAGGAAAGAGGTCTGATCTTTCTTTGGAGAGCAGACGTTTTTCATACTCTTGTAGGTCGATCGTTTTGTGCGAGACTTCCAATCCGCTATCGTCGAAACGATAGAAAGACAGCTTCTGTTGATAGAAGTTTTTCGTATGCGGGGCTCGTTGCAAGACGAAATAGGACCTTTGCGCTGATTCGCGAAACAATTCCCAAACCGGGTCATGCGTTTCAATGGAGCGTTTTGCTCCATAAAAATAGCGGAAAACCAGGCTGGTAAAACATTCCTCCTCAATGAAACCGGAGACCTTCAGGTCTGAGGTCTGGGCGAAGTAGCCGGCCATGCCGATGCTCTCTTTGCTGACGAGAGGGTTGCCGCAGGCCAGGCAGTTGGTCGCAAGTTTGTCGCGTCGCAAAGCGTAAGCACCTTGATGCTCTACTTCGGCCTCGGCCATATCTTTACGGTACTCGTCCAGGCGCCTTGTCTCCGTGTCGAGCGTATTCAGATAAACCTGGCGAGCGATGTGGGTCATCTGTATATGGACTTCGGTCTGGCGGCCGTGACTGAGGATCGGATAAATTTTGCCTTCGGGGTTGGTGTTGAGTGACTCTACTTTGGGGCTTTTGGCGATGAAGCCTTCCATGCAACGATAGCCGCGGTTGATGGCATAAGCTTTCAAGAGCTGGTAGGGGTCACTAAAGGGCCCATCAAAGTGAATGCGGCCATCAACCAGGCAGGGCAGGATACGTAATGGTCGTCGCGAGATTCCATGTGAGTCGAAGAATTCGTAGATGTGCCGGCAGTTGTCCATGGAGGGCGCGTCTTTGACCGGCACGATCACTCGGTCTGCAGCATAAAGTGCACTCTGGGTGAAAATATCCAGATCGGGGCGTGTATCAATAATGATGATGCCGCCAAGAGATGACTTTGCCAAAGCACGGGCCAGTGCTGTAGGATCATCAAGCTCTCGCCGCATGATGTGCAGCTGTTTACTGGATGGAATGTACTGGACGCCATATTCCCCGGTCTCTATCAGGTCGTCAGGGTTGCTGCCAGTGAAAAGGCCCGTGACATCTCCTCGCTCGGACTGCCGCTTTATCCTGAACATTTGGTCGACCGAGAAGTGGTTGTCGAAGCTCAGCAAGGTGACTGAAAGATCTTCGTGAAGGGCTTTCAGGTAGATGGCAAGGTTCGTTGCCAGGGTGGTCTTGCCGACCCCGCCTTTTTCACTTGAAATTGTTACAATGTACGGTGCAGACATAAGATTCCCTTGTTAATTCAGGCTTGCCAATATATAGGGTTAAATTGATGAAAAGTCAAATAAAAACCACAAGATATGGGGTGTGCAGCGAGTGACAGAATCCCCTTCAAAATTATCT
>JAOUDB010000527.1 GCA_029859485.1 Desulfuromonadales bacterium
GTGGGGCCTGCTGCGTGTTGAACGTTGCTGTTCTCTTCCCTGAAGCAATTACGATCACTTGGTTTTTAAGACGGCGTTTCTCGGACCAACAGCTCGACAGCCTGCGTGCCCGGTTAAAGGACCTCCTTACTCGAACGCGCTGGCTGGATGATGAAGAACGTCTTTTTGTCCGTGTCCCCTGTGCCTTCCTATTTGCGAAGTTGCGTTGTATGATTCACTCCGTACGGCCACTCTTGTGCCGTTCAATCACCTCTACAGACCCTGAAGTTTGTCATGATGCCGTCGCCATGGCGCCCCTGGATGGTGTGCCGTGCGTGGAAATGAATCTCTTCCAAAAACAATTTATCGATACGGTTTATACGGAATTGGCCGGCGCTCTGGAGGAACTAGGGCTTGATCATCGACCCAGGCGATTGAGTGCTGCCGTTCTGACTCTGCTTGCCGAGCCGGGTCTGGTGGAAACCTTCCTCTCTGGCGGGGCGGTTCCGATCAACTAGTGCCGCGTCAACGACAAACTGACGCATCCAACTTGTTCTTTTCCGCGCCTGCCTCGTTATGTCTTAAGTCACGTAGTTACAACGATGTGACTCAAGACATGCCTTGCTGGCACAAAAAATTACGGCGTTGTCTTTACGTCATTTTATCATTGACACGACATTAGTGGATTTTCCTGGAACCTTCGACCTTGATCTTGACGGGTCCTGTCTTCTTGTCGAATGTTTTGGGTAAAAGGTTTGCCTCTTTCAGGAAGTCAGTCATCTCTTCCGCATTCATGGCAGAACCGAACAGCTTGCCTTGAACCTCATCACAGCCTCTTTGACGCAAGAACTCCAACTGTTTGGGCTCTTCAACTCCGACGGCCGTCACCGAAATGTTCAGGCTGTTCGCCATGAGCAAAATGGCCTCAGCAATCGCTGCGTAATCAGGGTTGTGAATGATGTCGAGAACAAATTCCTGGGCAATTTTGATACGGTGAATCGGGAAGTGTTTGAGATACAGCAGTGACGAGTAACCTGTACCAAAGTCATCAATCGCAAGGCTGATGCCCCGAATTTTAAGGTCTGTCAGGGCCATGATGCTGTCGTTGACATGGCCCATGACCGAGTTCTCGGCCATCTCTATCTCAAGGGCGTTGAATGCGATGCCGGTGTCCTTCAGAATCTCTTCGATGCGATCAATGAAGTTTGCTTGACGGATGTGATGTCCTGAGAGGTTCACAGCCATGCGCAGTGGCGGCAGCCCGGCCTCCTGCCAGGCCCTGGACTGAGCACAGGCCGTGCGCAACACCCATTCTCCAAGGGGGAAAACCAGCCCGCTTTCTTCTGCAACACTGATGATCTCCCCGGGTGGGATCAGGTTGCCGTCGAGATCGTACCAGCGCAGGAGGGCCTCGACGCCGCTCACCTTGCCTGTGACTAGATCAATCTGAGGTTGGTAGTGTTGCTGTAATTCACCGCTGCTCAGCGCCTGACGCAGGCGACTCTCGAGATTGGTCTTGGCGACCGCGGCTGCGTTCATGTCATCTGAAAAAAACTGGATGTTGTTACGGCCACGACTTTTGGCCACATACATGGCGGTGTCTGCGCTTTTCAGCAGCGTTTGCGGATCATCGCCGTCAACCGGGTAGATTGCGACACCGATGCTGGCCGTCGTGAAAAACTCCCGGTTGTCGATCTGGAAGGGCAGTCCTAGCGTTTCCAGAATACGTCGCCCCATGGTGGTGAAGTTGGGGTCATGATTCGGGTCGGCTTGAATGATAACGAATTCATCTCCGCTGAGTCGGGCAAAGGTGTCACCTTCGCGAATAAATTTTTTCAGGCGCTGTGCAACAGACCTCAACACCATGTCACCGACGGCGTGACCCTGGGTGTCGTTGATCAGTTTGAAACGGTCAAGATCGAAGAAGAAGACGCCGACCTGGCGATTGTCACGTCGTGCCAGGGCCACTGATTGCAGAATGCGATCGTTCATCAGGGCACGGTTGGGCAGGCCGGTCAGGGTATCGTAGTAGGCCAGTTTTTCAATGCGTTCCTCGGCAGCGCGATGATTGGTCAGATCATTGAAGACCGCCAGGCTTTCAGTCAGTCGGCCATCGGCATCTCGTTGAGCCACCTCGGAGATGGCGACGGCAATGCTTGATCCGTCTTTCTGGCGCAAGAGGTAGTTGCTGTCTCTGACCTCGCCAAGGTCATTCAGTCGGTCAAAATGTTTTTTGCGAAGTTTTTCAATATTGTCATCGACGACAAGTTCGAAGAAATCTTTACCGATGACGTCTTCGCGCTCGTAGCCGAGAGCGTCAAGCCATGATTGGCTGACGTAGAGGAGGTAGCCTTCCCTGTCCATGGAATGAAGCATGGCCGGAGTCTTCTGGTAAAATTGAAAAAGGCGCTTTTCGCTGTTTTCGAGACTATGGCGCATGACACGCAAAAGGATGTCAGAACGACCGAAGAGAACGCCGATGATCCCTCCGAAGATTATCGGTAACCATAACTGCCCAAGCTCTATCGGTAGATCG
>JAOUDB010000528.1 GCA_029859485.1 Desulfuromonadales bacterium
CGAAGAGCATCCTGGGAAGATCATCATAAAATAACGACTCTTTAAACCAATGACTTTAACGCAAAGGCGCGAAGGGGTAGAGAAAGCCCGCAAAGAAAACCACTTCAAAAAGCGAGAACAGTCACCTTTTGCGTCTTTCCTGACTGTTCTTTGCGTCTTTGCGTTGGTCTTTTGATTTAGCTTTTACTGTTTTGGTATAAAGCCGTATATCCTTTGTTTGAGTTATAGACCCGATGGTCTTTTAAAGATCCCCCGTGAGTGCCTGCAGTTTGAACAGCTTAGGGTTGAGAGCTTTGACGCAAAAAATAATCTTTTTCAGTCCCTCTTCGTCAACACCTGTTTCCTCGTCTTTCCCCTGAAACCAGTCATAACCTTTCGGCAATTCAGAATAAGTTCCGTCACGCAACAGGGTGACATCAACCATCTCATTGATTCGCCCGGTCGCTTCCCAGGGGTCGCGGTAATCATACTGACGGGCAACAACATGCAGCATCAGGCCATTTGCAAAAACCCCTTTGGCCTCGAAGGAAAATTCACGCGGGGCACTGTAGCTGTCTGTGCGTCCACCGCGTGACATCACCCTGGCGCCGGCGCTTTCTAACAGCTCTTTGACTGACTCCTCGGTCATCGGTTTTGGCAGATTCATTTTTGCACTCTCACATTTTAACCACAGAGAAACGAACGGTTGGTAAAGAGAATTATTAATCCTGACAATAGCTCCTGGAATGAAGTAGATAATAAAATAATCTAAAAAACACGATTCTATATCCCTTCGTGAACTTCGCGCTCTTCGTGGTGAATAATCAAATAGGCACAGCCGGTGGGTTTCACGTTCCCCGTACCGCGCCACACGCTACTCGACACCAAGCCTTAACTCCACCCCCCACTCAACCGGCTTCTGCCCATCAGGTGTCAACACCCACAAGGTCGGAAATTCCATCTCCTCGGGCGCTGGGCCATAGCCGTCTGTCAGGTAGATCACAGCTGCCGGCAATGGATGCATCTCTTTCGCATAATCAAAAACCGGGCGCAGGTCGGTAAAACCACCACCGTGGAAAACTTCTGCGGTCATCTGGCTACTGCGAAACTGATCGATACGGCGGATTCGGCTGTGCGCATAGAGCACCGTGATGTGACTCTCACGCCCCCGTGCAATCTGCAACAGTTCCCTGGCGAAAGTCTCTCGCAGAGGCCCCTCATCGGTCGATTCGCTGACATCAATGGCAACCAACAGCTTCAATTGTCGGCGCTTGCGAACTCCCGGCGTGTTGTGTTGGAAACGCCGATGCTGACGCTGCCAGCTGCTCTGTCGACCGATACGGCCGGCCGTGCCGATAAACTGACGCAAGATCTGCTGCCACTGGATTTCCGGTGGCGCCAACCAGCCCTCAATCAAGCCAGTGATGTCTTCGGGGACTTCGCCATGAGCCTTGCGATGAGCCTCACGCACCAGATCGCGAACCACCTGTTCGACAAGACGCTCGGGAGTGCTGTCGGCCTCGTTCCATAAGCTGTGATCATCGACGGGCGTCAAAGAACTCTGGTCCGCATCTGATCGGCCACTCTCATCATGCTGCCCGAAGGCTTCCAGACTGGAATTGCCAAGACCTTCCCCTTCCAGGTTACCGATATCAAAGGGCCTGGTCAGCAAGCGAGCGTACTCTTCTGCGGCGAGGCCGGTCTCCAGCTTGAACCTCTCAGGCCTCGGAGCAGCCTCAGGCATATTGGCGATGGAAGGATTGATTGCCAAATCCGTAGCCACATCCCAGGTCAGGCGATGGACACCGCGACCACGAACCGGGTGCAGGTGCAACAGATGCTTGATGCCATGTTCAAGCAGGGCCACCTGTTCGTCGGCAGAGTAAGCAGCAAGTGTGTCGGGATCAACGGAGAGAATGGGGGTGCCATGACTGATAGTAACGCCGAGGCCTCCTTGATCCTGCACAACACGTCGCCGAAAACCGAGCAGGAGATGACCGTAAAAAGGTTTCTGCTTGAGCAGACGGACAACAGCATTTTCGAGAACCCGCGCGGGGTTCTCTGGTACAGCCTGTCTGTTTGGAAAACTGATCAGTTCAGCGTTCATCAATCACAAACCATAGTTTCACACGGTGCCTGACTTCTTAACATTATAAAAAATCAAAAAATTTCCACGAGCCACGTACCGTGCCACTGGCACCGTTTTCTAAGAAGCCTCGCGGCTGATGCACTCAATGGTTTCAAGGATCACGGCATCGTAATCGTCTTTGCAGAGGATCTCAGCCACCTGGGGATTTTTCAGCAACGCCTTGACCAGGCCAAACTTCAAATCACGCGTTAGCTCACCTATATAAGCGACCAGGTTCTGTTCCTGGCCCAGGGTCAGCCCCGCGTCAACTTCGAGAGTCATCACCAGATCATTGAGTGTGACCGCCTGCAGGTCATCACGTTGTTGCTTCACCTGGGCTTCGACGTCACTCCAGTTATCAAGAACCTGCCGGGCGGTTACCGGACGTTCCTTCTGCTCACGGGACC
>JAOUDB010000091.1 GCA_029859485.1 Desulfuromonadales bacterium
CACGACTTCTAAATCGAAAAAACTGCTTCTTGTTGATAGCGGTATTTGAAAGGCCGTTTAATCCACAAAATGATGGCCATCTGGTAACGGGTGGCCTTCCTTATTTGCCATAGAATTATGGGAACGACAATATAAAAGGGGTGCCATTTCGGCACCCCTTTTGCTTGTCAGCTTGTCATGCACTGCTTACCAATTTTCAGAACCGTGACATTGGACACTGGAACAGGAGCCGTTTGCATAGCTGCCGACCCGTGTTGAGCCACCACCGATGGTGTCGGCAGGGCTGAGCTCAAATCCGCTGCTGGACAAGTTACTGAAATGTCCATTGTTGAGCTTGTCGGTGTTGTGACATACAGAGCAGTCATACCCCTTGTCGGCGACGTGCTTCCTGTGCTCTCCGGAAAAAAAGCCATTGAACTCACCGGTTCCGGACCTGTGGCAGCTTGTGCACTGGGTTTCGACGACTATGCTGCCATTGAACCAGTCTGGCGTAATTTGACCGCCGTGACAGCTTACGGTAGAGCAAGTGCCGTCTGCATTCGCCGTGGCGATGCCGGTCTTGGCGTCATAGTCCTGTGTGATCTCAACATCGAGCACGTTATTGTGTGCAGCTCCAATATGACAGGCAGAGCAATCGTTGCCGACTCCCGGAAGAGCGCTATGGATTGCATGCGAGCCTGCCGTATTCGGGAAGCTGCTACCGTTTGGCGGTTGAGCATGACACGCAGTACAGTCGCTGTAGTCAGGTCCGCTTGCAGCGGCCCGGTACTGGTCAAGGAAGTTTGCCAGGGCAATTTCTTCTTCCGAGGTCAGTGCGAATCCGTTATGTCCTGCTGCCAGCTTCGGGGCAATTTGATTGCCGCTACTTGCCAGGTCAGGAGCACTGCCAGTTGCGTCGTAGCCATTAATCGAATGGCATCCGGCACAGCTGTTGTCGTAGACAGTTTGTCCGTTCACCGGATTTGGTGTGGGGTCAGGCGTCGGAGTCGGATCAGGGATGACAACGGGATTGGCGTTGGCCCAGGTTGCCAATGCATCCTTCTCCGCAGCCGTCATGTTGAGGCCCTGATGCCCAGCGTCAAGCTTGGTGACCACCAGGTTGCCCTGACCGCCAAGTTCAGGTGCATAGCCATTGACATCATAGCCACCCATGGTGTGGCAGCTGGCGCAATTGTTGTCATAGAGGACCTGCCCGTCGACTGGTGTCGGTGTAGGATCAGGGGTCGGAGTCGGGTTCGGCAAGTTATTGGCTATTGCCTGAATTTCTGCAGGAGTCAGAGTCAACAGGCTCATGTCGCCCAGGTTGGCATCGATCGCCTGCTGAATCCCCGCAGAGCTCCGATCCTGAATATTGTTATTGCTTAAAGGACCATGACATCCCTGACACTCACTCTCATAGAGGGCGACGCCATCCGGGGTTGGGTTGGGAGTCGGGTTCGTAACTGGAAGGGCTGGATTGAGAGTTACCCAGTCGACAACAGCAGTGACTTCTGCGGTGGAAAAGCTTATGCCGCGATGGCCCGCATTGATTTTGCCGGTGACAATTCCTTCACGACCGGCCAGATCCGGGGCAGTCCCAGCCTGATCATATTCGCCCAGCTTGTGACAGCCGGCACAATGAGTGTCATAAAGCGTCTGACCGTTGGCAACCGGTTCCGGCCCAGGGTCAGGAGTGGGAGTCGTAGCCATTGAATCAACATAGGCTACCAGGGCCTGCAACTGGTCAGCGGCCAGATTCTTCCCCTGGTGTTGAGTGGATACCTTATCAATGACCGTTGTCCCCTTGCCGGAGAGATCCATTGTCCCACCCGAGTTGAGATTGTGACAGCTAACACATTCAGTTGTGAAGACTTGGCCACCATCCACATTTGTCGGTGGGTTTGCATCGCCGACTCGTGCCAGGTAAAGTGCCTGAACATTATCAGTTGCACTTTGCTGAGCAGCAGTGATTTTCGCTCTGAGACTGTCCAGGTCGATAGAACCCTCGGCATACTGTGCTTTTGCTTGAACCACGATGTCCCGCATGGTCTGAACCACACTGGTCAGCAGGTCATCAAGCAGTAACGGATTGTTGCCATTGGTTTGGTTGCTAAGTTCCGCACTGATCCGTGCAAACTCAGCAGCGTTGAAAAGGTCCTGGTTTGCTTTTACCAGCAAAGAAAACAGTTGGGCGTTATCGAAATGATCCAGATCAGACTTCTTGACATCAAATAGGCTTGTGGTCGTCATGAAATGATTGACGGCCATGTTCGCCTGTAACAATTTGAATTGATCCGTCTGGGCATCCAATTTCAACATTGGATCACTGTAGAGCTCTTCCGCAGTCAGCTCCAGCCCGGCATCAGTCAGAATGGTGACAACTTCATCTTCGCTGAGACCGTTAGCAAGCAGCGTTGTCAGCGGGGAGACCACCATTATCCCTGAGTTTGCACTGCCGACTTCACGTTTCAACATGCCCTCAAAGGGGGCTCCTTTATGCATCCCTTTGAGGCTGATTTTCAATTCAACAAGTGAACCCTCTGTCAGGGGTTTGGAGAAGGTGAAGTGCCCTTCTGCATCTGATGGGGTCGACTGACGCTGGAGAACGGTTACACCGTCTGCAGCAATTTCCTGGAAAACGGCTCCTTCAATATATGGGTCAACAGCCGTTCCGCTGAAGAGCCCTGCAGAGCCGCCAGCGGAGTCTGCACCTGAATCGCCTGAACCGCCTGAACCGCCACAACCAGCAAGACATATCAATGCTAACAGGGTGATAAAACCAAAAATACTTTTTGTTTTACTCATAAATCTAGACTCCTTTGTTCGTGGATCAAGTGGCACCATGCCACTGTGGTAACTCTCGACTCCAAGTAAGTGCGTCAGGAACTTCTGAACAAAAAACGCTCACCTTTCGTTACCGAAGGTGAGCGCATGTAATGCAGAAATCTAAAAAGGGCAAAAGCCAAGCGTACACTCTCTTCGGCAACCCGGCTGCCCTGATGGTTCAGGACCCGTGGCTTTGCGTCACCAGGTTTCCCTGACTTTGCCCTTATCGGAGACTAATGATTTTTATGTATTTTCAGTTCTTTCTATAAATGAAAGCCTTTACTGATGTGTTGTGGGCTATCCTCTGGGAATAAATCGACCGTGAAAGATTGTTTACCGTTTTCGTTCTGCGTGCTCTGTTCGGTGCATACGCTGTGCCAAACTTACAAGTAGTTGAATTCATTAAGACAGCAAAAAACAGAGGTTGCTCAAGTGTATTAATTTGTAGACATGATGTCAAAAAGTGTGGTGGTTTAAGCACTTACGCGAATTGGTAGTGTGGAGTGTGCGTTTGAACCGTTGCGGCAGGTAAATCCTGGGGATGCTTTTGCCGTTCTTAGATTGCACAACTTCTGACACAAAAACGGGCTTCTTAGGTTGCGCTATTTGTAGGAAGGCCTGAGAAAGGTATACTTAGTCATCTGCTAAGCGTTGCCATTGTCTTGAGCCTGGGTACGCAGCCAGTCACGTTTGTCTTTTCGCAGGGTGTATATGAGTATCTTAGCCGATGGTACACAAGAGTTGCATTCGTACCTTTTTAAGGTGCGTGATTCAATCTCTGACAACACCACCAACCTTGCTGCGATCAAAGCTGCACTGGTTGAGTTGCTGGTCTACTTATGCTCACAAGAAGGCCGCACTGCCGATAACTGCACTACAGCAGATACCTTCTTCCGACTTCATGCTGATTATGGTTTTAATTGGATTCATCTGCCGGAAGAGCTTCAGTTGATTCTGGAAGATATTGGAGGGCAGTTACACGACACTTTGGAACATCCCGATACAGCAACGAACTTTGAAAGCACTCCAGAGCAGTTGCTAACAAGAATCCATTGTTTGAGCTTCTAAGGGCCCATTCACTTTCAGAAAGAGCCGCCGATTAAAAAGATCGAGGGCTATTTCTTGTAATGCAAGGCTTGAAGTCATTCGGCCTTTCTGACAATTTCTCCCACGCAAAACAGTGCAGGACTAATAGTAAACGTGGACGGGCTTCGAACCAGCGCCCCCGGCTCCCCAAGCAGTGGTGTTCGCTCAGCTAAGCTCTCACTACCAGTGCGTACCGGGATTCATAGCTAGGTCATATACAGGGCCCGCGACGGGAAGTTCGGATCGCTGGTCAGGTTGACGCCAAGCCTCCGCAAACCAGTTTCATCTCCTGGTGTCGGGATATGGGTCAGGTGTACCTCACAGTTTTTAAGTTGCTTCAACTTAGCCATGGCCATCTGGCTGGTCGGATTGGTCGTGGTGCTTACACTCAATGCAATTAAGGTCTCTTCAAGATCAAGACTAATGGTCTTGCTGTTGAGGATATCTTTTTTCAAACTACCTATCGATTCAATGATCCCCGGAGCCAACAAGTGGATATCGTCGGGAATTCCGGCCAGGGTTTTTATGGCGTTAAGGACCAGGCTGGAGGCGGCATGCATTAAAGGAGAATTTTTGCCTGTGACAATCGTTCCATCGTGAAGCTCGATAGCCGCCCCACAGTAGATCCCTGCATTTCCCTTGCCTTGCATTTCGGCACTCTTAATACAGCCTCTGGCCGGCTCAACGATCCTGCGGTCTTCCGGTTCCAGGTCAAGTTCCTTCATGATCAACTCAGCCCTCTGGACAGTTGCCGTATCAACATAACCGAGGGCATACTCGCAACGATAGCGGAAGAACCTGCGGATAATCTCTTGCTTGGCAGCCTCGCTGACCAGAGCGTCATCAACAATCCCGAAGCCCGCCATGTTGACACCCATGTCAGTCGGAGAGTGATAGACTTCGTGACCCATAATTTTATTCAAGATGCGCTTGAGGACCGGGAAGACTTCAACGTCACGATTATAATTTATGGCGGGCTGGTTGTATCTCTCGAGGTGATAGGGGTCGATCAGGTTAAAATCCCCCAGGTCAGCTGTTGCTGATTCATAGGCCACATTCACAGGATGTTTCAGCGGAATACTCCAGATGGGAAAGGTCTCGAATTTTGCATAACCTGAGTTTATGCCCTGTTTGTGCTCATGATACATCTGAGACAAACAGGTTCCGAGTTTGCCACTGCCCGGACCGGGACCGGTGACAATAACCAGGGGATGAGTTGTTTCGATGTAGTCATTGGCACCGTACCCTGCATCACTGACGATCATATCGACATCCGTAGGATACCCTTTGGTGAATCTGTGAGTGTAGACCTTGATATTGCGTCGCTGCAGTTTGTTTCTGAAGATATTGACCGCGGGCTGATCTTCAAAACGAGTGATAACCACGGCAGTGACATCGATCCCCCAACTACGCAAGTCATCGATCTGTCTCATGACGTCAACATCATAGGTGATCCCGAAGTCTGCCCTCATTTTCCGACGTTCGATGTCACCTGCATAGATACACAAGATGATATCTGCGTTCCCCTTGAGTTTTTGCAACAACTTCATCTTGACGTTGGGGGAGAAGCCGGGCAGGACCCTGGCAGCGTGGTAATCGAACATGATCTTGCCGCCGAACTCCAGGTAAAGCTTGTTATCAAACTTCTGAACGCGCTCCAGGATCTTTTCGTGTTGCTCCTGGAGATACTTTTCGTTGTCGAAACCAGCAGTCTTTGCCATAGGAAACCATCCTCCTTAGTCGCACTTATAGAAACAGTGCATGCATAGTACACTAATATGAAAAACCTTTGAAGCCTCTGTCAGGGCAGGTTATGGGATCAAAGAGTGCTATTAAAATGCGTGCTATTAGATCAATTTATCAGCCTCGAAACTATCCAGGACGATAAATAAGTCCCCCGATATTGAACAAAGCGCTTTTCTTGGTATAGTTCTCCTACCGGATATATAAGAGTTTCTAATCCCACCGAACAAAAGGCTGAACGACTGTCTCCTGATTTAGTCATTTCAAATGAAGTTTTGCTCCTTCAACGTTGGAACATTTAAGCGATTATGGAATTCGATAACGGCATCCTTCATATCAGTCCTTTCCTTTCTGTCACTTTGGGCATTGTCGTCCTGTTCGTCGGCAAACGTGTGAACAATATCGTACGGTTCCTCAAGGAGTTCAGTATTCCGGAACCGGTAACCGGTGGACTGATCTTTTCCTTACTGGTTGCATTGCTCTACCTAGTGACAGGCATCGAGATCGAATTCGAGCTCTCTGCACGTGACTTCCTGCTTGTCTATTTCTTCACCACTATCGGCATCAACGCTAGTCTCAAGGACCTGATGGAGGGCGGAAAACCACTCGTCATCTTGTTGGTAATCACAATCGCCTACATGGTCGTTCAGAACCTGACGGGTATCTCGGTCGCAGCTGCCTTTGGCCTCACAGCGCCGGTTGGCCTTTTGGGCGGAAGCGTCTCCCTGATCGGTGGACACGGCACAGCTATCGCCTGGGCTCCCCGTATCGCTGCAGATTATGGTATAGGCAACGCCATGGAAGTCGGCATCGCTTGTGCCACCTTCGGCCTGATCCTCGCTAGCATCATGGGCGGTCCGATTGCCAAGTTACTCATCAATCGGTACAAGTTGCAAGCACCCGTCGAAGAGCCTCTGACTGTCGGGTTTTCAGATACAGAGCAAGGTGGCCGAATCAGCCACCTCGACTTTCTGGATGCAATCCTCGCCATACATGTCTGCGCCATCCTCGGTTTTGTACTCAATGAACAGTTGGAAAATTTGGGCCTGCAATTACCGCTATTTGTCACCTGTCTATTCGCCGGCATCCTGATAACCAACCTGATCCCGGAGAACTTTCCCCGTATCAGTGGCACCAAGTGGCCGAGCCGCATGCCCGCTATCTCTTTGCTCGCAGATATCTCTTTGGGTACTTTCCTGGCGATGTCGTTGATGAGTATGCAACTCTGGACCTTGGTGGATCTGGCCGGGCCAATCTTCACAATTCTCGGTGCCCAATTTTTTGTTGCTCTGGCCACGATCCTGTTTGTCGTCTTTCCCGTTATGGGCAAGAACTATGATGCTGCTGTGGTCTGCGCTGGTTTCGGTGGAATCTCCCTCGGCTCCACACCAACCGCCATGGCTAACATGTCGGCCGTTTCACAGCATTACGGTGCCTCACACATGGCATTCATTATCGTCCCGTTAGTGTGTGCTTTTTTCATAGACCTTGCCAATGCAATCCTCATCCCGTTTTTTCTTGCAAATTTCTGAGTTGAGCTCCCTCACTTAGCGGCTGAGGCCTTTACCCAAAAGGTCACCATTGACAGGACATTTTCTGGGGTGATTGGAGCGTCTGGTTTGATAGACCTTGAAACGTCACCATGAAACGGTTATTGATAAACAGCCTGTATTTTACGACAGGCCCTGCTGATGCGGCCTCTGGGGATTGTCCTCGGGGGTCGTTTCTTATTTGTCACGAGATATGAAAGATTGGCTGAAGCGGAATGAAGCGTGTATTATAAATCTTGTCATAATTGCTTATCGGACGTTATATCGATATCTGAGACACCCAACCACTCGCTCAAACGAGACTCAACCTTTCGAGGGGATTACAGAATGAAATCGACTTGCGCCGTCCTGATTCTCTTGGCAAGCCTAACCTTCACAGGATGTTCTAGCGCCAAGAAACCGGTTCTCTACCCCAACCAGCACCTGAGCATGGTCGGTCAACAGCAGGCAAACGCTGATATTGATGACTGCATGCGGGCCGCCGAAGCCAGCGGAGCCAACTCGGGGAAAAGTGAGGAACTCGCCAAGAGAACAGCCAAAGCCGGCGCGGTCGGCGGTGCCACCGGGGCTGTCGCAGGTGCAATTTCTTCGGGGACCAGTACAGGACGGGGAGCAGCGATTGGCGGCGCCGGGGGGGCCACGGCAGCCTTGGTCAGTGGCGCCTTCGACTCCTCGGAACCAACCCAGGTCTTCATCCGCTTTGTTGAGATCTGCTTAAGGGAGAAAGGTTACCAGCCGATCGGCTGGCGGTAACAGCGGCAGATCCTGCCGATGCTTTTCTAGAGCGCTTTCGGTTTCAGTAATCGATCCCTGGCTGAGGTTCGATATCCTTCTGATAGGCGTGTTTGACTTCGCAGACTTCGCTGACCGTATCCGCCAGCTCGATGACCTCCGGATGGGCATTCCGCCCAGTTAACACCATGTGCACCAACTCCGGCTTCGCCTTGATCAAACCCAGCACCTGTTCCAGATCGACCAGTTTGAGTTTCAAGGCGTTATTGATCTCGTCCAGAATAATGATCTGATAATCGCCGCTGGTCAGTTTTGTCGTAGCCAATTCAATGGCGGCCTGGGCGCTGGCACGATGTTCTGCGTGGGTGTAGGTGTTGCCTTGAATACCGCAAAAGCCCATACCTGTGGCATGCAGCTCTACGAGCCCGTCGAGTCGCTTTACCCCATCCCACTCACCGGTGTAAAGATCGCCCTTCATAAACTGGATAATGCAGCTTTTAAAGCCATGGCCGCTGGCGCGCAGCACCATCCCCATGGCGCTGGTTGTTTTGCCTTTGCCATTTCCGGTGATCACCACGACCAGACCCTGAGGTTTTTTCGGTTCGAGCTT
>JAOUDB010000529.1 GCA_029859485.1 Desulfuromonadales bacterium
ATCTGAACGCAAACGGGGGGATGAGGCGCTGAAGGAGAGCGAAGAGCGGCTGAAGGCGCTGTCTGAGGCATCTTTTGAAGCCATATTTCTTTCTGAGAAAGGCATCTGCTTGGATCAAAACCAGACTGCGGAAAGGATATTTGGCTTCACCCGCGCTGAAGCTGTCGGCAGACACGGAACGGAATGGATCGTACCTGAAGACCGTGAGCAGGTTAATAACAACATGCTGTCCAATTATAAAAAGCCATACGAAGCGACCGCCTTGAGGAAGGACGGGACCACATTTCCATGTGAAATTCAAGGCCGGAGGATAAACTACCAAGATCGATCCATTCGAATAACGGCTTTGCGGGATATCACAGAACGCAGGCGGGCGGAGAAGGAATTGCTGAAGAGTGAGGAAAGATTCAAGAGAATATTTGAAAATTTGCAAGATGTCTATTACGAAGCGGGCATGGACGGAACTATTTTAGAAGTCAGCCCCTCAATTGATAAATTTTCTCTATATAACAGGAAGGATTTAATCGGAAAATCACTTTATGAGATTTATGCCGACCCAAAAGAACGGGACGAATTTGTAGAGCTAATTTTAGACAAGGGAATGGTTAATGATTATGAAATTATTCTGAAAGATAAAGACGGCTCACAACGTCCCTGTTCAATAACTACCTTGTTGATGAGAGATAGCCAGGGTACCCCTGTAAAGCTTGTCGGTTCAATGCACGATATTTCAGAAAGGAAGCAGGCTGATGAGGCGCTCCGGGAGAGTGAGGATCGCTATCGTACTCTTGTCGGAACCATTCCAGATCCGGTAGTAGTATACGATTCAGAGGGAAGAGCCACCTATGTCAACAATGCCTTTGTACGGGTTTATGGTTGGTCCAGAGAAGAACTGATGGGCGGTCGGATTGATTTTGTACCGCCCGAAGAGACTGAAGCGACCCAAGAGGCTTGGAGGCGCACTTTAGAGGACGGAACAGTATTTTTTGAAACCAAGCGTTGGAACAAAAATGGAGATCTGTTGGACATTCAACTTAGGACCGCCATTCTGCGCGATCAGGAAGGTAAACACGTTTTAAGCATTGTTATCCATCGCGACGTAACCGCGTTAAAGCAAGCAGAGACAGCGCTGCGAAAGGCTCACGACGAGTTGGAAGTGCGGGTCGAGAAACGAACGGTGGAGCTTGCCAAAGCCAACGAGGAGTTGTGCGAAAAGATCGCCGAGAGCAAACAGGCGGAGGAAGAGAAACTGGCACTCGAGCGGCAGGTGCGGCACGCGCAGAAACTCGAAAGCCTGGGCGTGCTGGCCGGAGGAATCGCCCACGACTTCAACAATATCCTGATGGCCATCCTGGGCAACGCGGATCTGGCGCTGGACGAACTCTCGCCTATGTCGCCTGCGCGCGGCAGCATCCGGGATATCGAGAAGGCGGCCAAGCGCGCCGCGAAACTGGTCAAACAGATGCTCGCTTACTCTGGCAAAGGCCGGTTCGTCGTCGAGCCGATAGATGTCGGGGGACTTATCGAGGAGATCTCGCACCTGCTCGAGGTCTCGATCTCTAAGAAGTCCGTGCTCAAGCACAACCTCGCCGAAAACCTGCCCACCTTCGACGGCGACGTAACGCAAATCCGCCAGGTTATCATGAACCTGATTACCAACGCCTCGGAAGCCATCGGCGACAAGAGCGGCGTCATCGCCCTGTCTACTGGCGCAATGGACTGCGACCGCGCATATCTCGATGATATCAATGAGGTCGTGCGAGCCAGCTTGGACGAGCCGTTGCCCGAAGGCGTTTACACTTATATCGAAGTGGCAGACACGGGCTGCGGCATGGACGCCCAGACCATAGAAAAGGTCTTTGATCCGTTCTTCACGACCAAGTTTACGGGGCGCGGCCTGGGCATGTCCGCTGTTCTCGGCATCGTGCGCGGCCACAGGGGTGCGCTCAAAATCTACAGCGAGGTCGGCAAGGGCACGACGTTCAAGATCCTTTTCCCCGCGAATGAACTGCCGGATAACGGCTTCGCGGTTAGAAGGAAGGACCAGGCTGAGGGGAAAGACTGGCGCGGAAGCGGGACCGTCCTGATTGCCGACGACGAGGAGACGGTCTGCACCGTGGTCAAGAAGATGCTCGAGCTCATGGGTTTCAGCGTCCTGACGGTGCCAGACGGGCGCGAAGCGCTGAAGCTGTTTCGCGAACATGCAAACGAGATCGTCTGCGTGCTCCTCGACCTGACCATGCCCCATATGGACGGCGAAGAAACCTTCCGCGTGATGCGGCGCCTCCACCCCGGCGTCACGGTCATCCTTTGCAGCGGCTACAACGAGCATGACGCGACCCAACGCTTCGCCGGCAAAGGCCTGGCGGGATTTATCCAAAAGCCCTACAATATGGCCGCGCTGAGGAAGAAACTGATGGAAGTCCTGCGCGACGAACGCGCCGCGCCGAAGGACAGGGGAGACATGGCATAAAAGCCCAGGCGGCAAGTGAAGTTGAAAGATTTCCG
>JAOUDB010000530.1 GCA_029859485.1 Desulfuromonadales bacterium
GTGAGGGTTTCCAGAAAAAAGATAAAAAAAGACCCCGCGTAAGGAGGGGGGGGATACGCGGGGTCCATAAAGCTCTTCGGCTTGCAGGCAATCGAAGAGTTGCCCTGACTATAACAAAGACTAAATTGGTTGACAACTTAAATTTGAGAAATTTGTGAGAGAAAAGTGCGAATAAGTGAATTTCTCACAAAAGCAGTTTCGGCAGTTCTTCAACATTGGAAAGTATCCTTTCTGCACTTTTGAATTCATGCTCTGAGGTGTGCTGCCCGGGAATGACCCAGCAGGTGAGTCCGGCGGCTTTCGCTGCTTCCAGGCCTCGTGGCGAATCCTCTATGACTAAGGATCTGTGAGGCTCGTGTCCACTTCTGCTCAGTGCCAGAAGGTAGGGTTCAGCACTGGGCTTGCTGTTGGTATAATCTCCACGTGTTAAACAGAAATCGAAAAATGTCAGTAGGCCGGTACGCTTGTGGATGATCTCAAAGTGGCTTTTGGCAGAACTTGTAACAATAGCCATCTTTAGTCTGCCATGCAGTGTGTTCAGGGTCTCGCGTACCCCTGGCAAGGTCATGTCTTCCAAATTAAGCAGTTGAGCATAGCGGTTGTTCCGCCATTCTTTAAGTTCCTCTATCATATCGTCTGCATGTCCCCGGGCTGTGGCCAAGTCAAACAGGCTCTTTCCCCGGGTAAGTGAAATTTCGACAAATAGCTCATCGCTCAGGGTGATGTCCAACTTGGCCAGGGCTTCACGGTTGGCTTGCAGGTAATAACGTTCGGTGTCAACCAGAACACCATCATTGTCCCAGAATATCTGTGTGAATTTCATCTTAGTCGCTTAGTGGTAAGGTTGAGGTTGATGCTTTGATAACATGGATGACCTCTACTGAATAACAAAAAGGGCGCTGGAAATCCAGCGCCCTTTAAGATTGTAGAAGTAGAGAAACTTATTTCTTGTGGCAATCGTTACACTTGGTTGGCCCGTTCATCTCTTTGTGGCACGATTTACATGTGCCATGACCGAAGTCCTTGTCAACTTCAATCTTGGCAGGCTCGCCTTCGTGGCATTTGGCGCAGTCGCCAAGTTTATCCTGGTGCTCTTTGTGGTTGAAAGTTACGGTGCCTTTTTTGTTGTCATAGGTGTAGCTGTCAGCAGCGATAGCAACGGTGGCACCTACGAATGTGAGAAGCATCATCATGATTACAAGTTTCTTCATTTTCTTCCTCCATGTTTTGCGGTTAGTCATGCTGGGCGTTATTGCCTCAAATCTTGTGAACAGTTTATATCGGAAGCTTTGTTAGGAATCATTAGACATCGAGCCGAATGTCGATAGATGTCGATTCTTAATTGAGTAATTACAGCTATTTGCGGAAACAAAAATCGTGTTTGTCGACATTGCCTGTTTTGCTCTTTACTTGATATCTACACTCTTGGTAGACTCGCTGGCATGAGCCAGAACACTTATGAAGATAAGTCATCAACCCTCTGTCTGGAGGCCTCTGAGATTAGACGTATCCGAGAGAGTCAACAGCTGACTCAGCTTTATGTCAGCAAGGTTGTCGGCGTTACAACGGACACAATCTCGCGCTGGGAGAATAACCGCTATCCGACCATTCGACGTGAAAATGCCTTGAAGTTGGCAGAGGCTCTGGAAGTTCCTCTGGAAGACATTCTCCTCAAGCCCGTAGAAGCCTTGCAAGAGGAACCTGAGGTGCTAAAGAAGTCCGCGATTCCATGGCTTATCGCCGGTAGTCTGGCAATCGTTGCGTTGGTCATTCTTGCCACACTATTTTCTCAATCGCCTCCGGCCCCCGCCTCGGTTACTGCAGATCGGATTCTGCCTGATTTTGCAGGCCCGGCCAGCTCGATTCCTGTCCAGATCCATCTGACGCACAGGTCACAGCGTGGGGGTGTTATTATTCGTGAGTATTTCCCGAAAGGTTGGAAAATTGTTCAGGCACATCCGCCGGCGTCAAGCCTGGATAACGTGAACGGCGTCGCGCGCTGGATTATCAAGGCCGGAGACGACCGGGAGCGGGTCGTATACCTGGTCCAGGTCGATACTGCGGCTCGATTAAACTCGGAAGGAAGTTTTCAAGGCGAGATTGTTGGCAGTAACGAAGGTGGTAAATCTGCGGTGCCTATTCAGGGGGAGAGTAAGATCACTGTTGCCGAAGTTCACTGGGCTGATGCCAATGGTGACGGCCAGATCGATGATACAGAGATGCTCGAAGCCTCTTTTACCATTGAAGATATGGTTGGTGTGCATATTGATTGGCATGATCTGGAGCAACTCTGGAATGCCGGGCGTTATGCCTGGGACAAAAAGGCGGTGAAATTTCTTCCACAGCACACAGTGCCATAATGCCTTTTCCGCTTGTCTTGATCTTTCCTGCTTTCTTTTGAGCGGGGATGACCTGATAGGGAGTTGATATAAAGCAGCGCACTCCAGAATACGAGTGCGCTGCTTTTTTTGTTAGCTGGTCAGATAGGTTTGGGGCTGCATAGATT
>JAOUDB010000531.1 GCA_029859485.1 Desulfuromonadales bacterium
TTTCATCGGCGAGAGCCTGCAAACCAGCGGAATGAATTCCATCATCATTTGTTAGTAAAATCAGCACGAGTTATGACAAGAAGAGAGCTAGTAAAGGGCTGTAACAACTCAAGGATTTGCTTCCAGACTTTTCTTGAGGCGCAGAAGATCCTGGCGGATCTCCTTAAGAAGCTTTGGATCGTAAGACCCTGACAAGGGTAATGCAAGCTGATCAGAGGTTTCAGCAGGAACTTGTTGTTTGGTTTTAACTTGAGCAGGAGCAGCGGGAGCGTCAACCGCTACTTCGGCAACTTTTGCAGCCGGCTTCTCGCGTAATTTCTTACGAGCGCCAGCAATAGTAAAGCCCTGATTGTAAAGAAGGTCTTTAAGGCGCAGGATCAGTTCAACATCCTGCTTGCGATAGAGTCGCTGGTTACTGCGGCTCTTGTTAGGACGGATGGCTTTAAACTCTGTCTCCCAATAGCGAAGGACATGAGTTTTAATACCGGTGAACTTGGCAACTTCACCGATTTTATAATAGAGCTTTTCAGGAATCTGAAAATCCATGCGCCGAACTCCTGGAGATGGCGGAGCGGGCCAGCTTTACTACTCCGAGTCGTTGATAGCTGCTTTAAGAACCTGGCTCGGCTTAAAGGTCAGGATCCGACGCGAGGAAATTTCAATCTCGTCGCCAGTCTGGGGGTTACGACCACGGCGCGTCGCTTTGTCTTTAACAACGAAATTCCCGAAACCGGCAATTTTGATTTTACCACCGTCTTCAAGAGTGGTTTTCATAATATCAAAAACCATTTCGACGATCTCTGCGGATTCTTTTTTAGAGAAACCGGTCTTGAGATACACATTTTCGACAAGATCCGCCTTAGTCATATATATCAACCTCCCAATTTGATATCTACCCGAATTTTCAGGTTTTTATATCACAGCAAGAGAACTCTAAGCAACTGATTTTTTAACGAAGCTCGGCACCGAGCTCCTTTTCCATGGCCTTAATCAGCTTTCCGTGAAGATTCTGTATTAATTCATCGGTCAGAGTTCGGTCCATTGCGCGATAGCAGGCGCGGATCGCCAGACTCTTCTTGCCTTCAGGAACCCCCTCGCCGCAGTAGACATCAAAAAGCTCAATACTCTCCAGATCCTTGATCTTGACCCGGTTAAGAATCGAGAAAACCTGCTGTGCAGCCACATCAATATCTACCAGGAAAGCCGAGTCTCTCTGGACATCCGGGAAGCGTGAGAGGGGCTTGAACTTAATCGTCTTGTCGCCGAGTTCAAATAGCGCTTCGACATCGATATCACAGAGAATTGATGACGGAGCAAGGTCAAAATTGCGAATCACTTCAGGGTGCAATTCACCCAGCGTTCCGAGCAAACGCTCACCCTGATAAATCGCGCAGGACTTGCCAGGATGGTAAAAAGCTTCATCATGCTCAACCTGCCAACACACATCACTAACGCCGAGGTTGCTTAACAGCTGCTCGACAACGCCCTTCATATCGAAGAAATCGGCTTCATCTGAAGACTGTGCCCAGCCCAGGGATTCACGCCGGCCACAGAGGAACGCTGACAGGCGCAGGCTTTCATGTGCCATCTCGGAGTCTTCAACAGCTTGGAATACCGGACGCAACTCAAAAAGTGCCAGATCTTCGCTACGATAGGCCAGGTTACGTGAAGCAGTTTCCAGCAGGCTCGGCACCAGACTGGTTCTCATCACCCCCTGCTCTTCCGTGAGAGGATTGAGGATTTTAACGCTCTGTCGGCGCGAATCGTTTTCGGCAATTCTCAGTTTATCAAGGCAGCTTGCGTTATAGAATGAATAGTTGATAATCTCTGAGTATCCCAATTCAATCAGTAAGTCCCTGACTTGTCTTTCACTGCTCAGATGCTCGGGGAGTTGCTGGCAAGTCAGGCTACTGACGGGCATGGTTACAGGAATCTGGTCGTAACCAATCAAGCGTGCGACCTCTTCAACAAGGTCAATCTCCCGCTCAAGGTCAGGACGGAAGTTAGGAATTTCTACCTTAACGGCTCCGTCATGAAGATCACAATTGAGGCCTATTGAAGCAAGCTTATGACGAATATCGTCGGCATCGACCTCGAGACCGAGGATTTGGCTGGCTTTTGATGCAGTGACCGTCACGGTGCGGCGTGGCAAAGCGGAAGGGTACTCATCGACAACACCTTTGGCGATCTGCCCTGACGCAAGCTCTGCAATCAATGCAGTCGCACGATCAAGAGCCAGAGGCACCATGTCAACATCAGTGCCACGCTCAAAACGATGAGAGGCATCAGTATGGAGGCCCAGCCGCTTACTGGTACGACGGATGGTCACCGGATTGAAGTATGCGCTTTCCAGAAGAACGTCTGTTGTCTCGGAACTAACCTCAGAATTGCCACCACCCATAACGCCTGCAAGGGCAATAGGGCCCTCACCGTCACAGATCACCAGGTCTGCAGCCAACAGGGTGCGAACCTGACCATCGAGTGTTGTGAATTCAGCCCCCTCC
>JAOUDB010000532.1 GCA_029859485.1 Desulfuromonadales bacterium
GGATTAAAACACAGAGGAACAAACAACTATTCATTGACAAAAAATATCAGCCATGATAACTGACGAGACTCATAATTAAGCAACGGGGAAGCACATGTTCAAAGCAACCAATATCACCGCAGCAATCAAGGCAGCGCGAGCAAATAACGCGGCTGCAGCGGCGGCCGCTTGCCATGAACTTGTCCATTGCCTTGAAAACTGATTCAAACTCTTAATTGATCAAGGCCATGGGCAAACGCTCATGGCCTTTTTATTTACCCTGAAGCAGATAACCGCTTGCAGATTCAGGATTTACGGGAAGGGAAAAACTCATGCGCAACAATATCGTTCATATCGGTGCAGGAGAGCTGACCTACGAGATCCGCGCTATCGTGGAGATCGCTGACAAACTCAGATCGCTCGGCATCAAAACCAACATGGAGAATATCGGCGACCCGATCGCCAAAGGGGAGATCATTCCCCAGTGGATGAAGCAGATCGTCGCGGATCTCGCCATGAAAGACTGCTCCTACGGATATTGTGCGACCAAGGGTGTGCTTGAGACCCGCGAGTTCCTTGCCGAGATGACCAACAGACGCGGCAAAGCGCAGCTCACCCCAGATGACGTTATTTTCTTCAATGGTCTGGGTGACGCCATCCAGAAAGTTTACGGCCTGCTGCGCCGTGAATCCCGCGTTATTGGGCCATCACCGACCTACTCCACGCATTCCTCCGGTGAAGCAGCCCATGCCGGACAGAAACCGATCTGCTATCGTCTTGACCCGGCCAACAGCTGGTTCCCCGACCTTGACGACCTGCGCCTGTCGATCAAATACAACCCGACCATTTCCGGCATTCTGATCATCAACCCGGACAATCCCACCGGCGCCGTCTGGCCCGAGCGGATCCTCAAGGAGATGGTGGCGATCGCCAAGGAATATGACCTCTTCATCATTGCCGACGAGATTTATCAGAACCTGGTTTACAACGGCCAGTCGACCAAGCCGATTTCCGACCTGATTGGCGATGTCCCGGCGATCTCAATGAAAGGGATCAGCAAGGAATTGCCCTGGCCCGGATCCCGTTGCGGTTGGATCGAGGTCTACAATGCAGACAAGGACCCGATGTTCCAACGCTATATTCAGAGCATCGTCGACTCGAAGATGGTCGAAGTCTGCTCAACGACCTTGCCGCAGAAAGCTATTCCGCCCATTCTCAGTCATCCGGAATATTCCGCCTGGCTCGAAGAGCGGATCAGACGTTACGAGAAGTTCTCCAATATCGCTTATGAGATTCTCAACAAGGTTCCCGAGATCAAGGTCAACCGAACCAATGGTGCCTTCTACATGAGCGTCGCCTTCCAGGAGGGACAACTCAACGACAAGCAGACCCTGCCGATAGAACTTCCCGAGGTCCGCGAACTGGTCGAGAATCTCGTCAACCAGCCGGACGTGTCACCGGACAAACGCTTTGTTTATTACCTGTTGGCCTCGACCGGGATCTGTGTTGTGCCCCTGTCTTCGTTCTTCACTCCGGAGCAAGGCTTTCGCATCACTTTGCTTGAACGTGACGAAGAGACTTTCACCCGTATCTTCGAGAACATCTCGGAAAACATCTCGAAATACCTGAAATCAGCGAATAGAAGAAAATAAACAGACAAAGGGCCGGCAATAAAATGCCGGCCCTTTGCTATACTGAACTTAAATAACCATTTTAATCTTTTTAGGGCTACTCCAGTACCTGCACCTGCCACTCAAGCCCCCGGGACCTGCATGCTCATTCCGAACAAAAACAAGCGTAACGAGCTGATTACTTCGCGCGATCAATTGATCAGCTTCCTTACCGCCGGAGCCCGCCCTGAAACAGATTGGGGCATCGGCGCTGAGATGGAAAAGCTGGTCCTTGATATCCACACCGGAGAAGCCGCTGAATTTGACAGGGTCGAAGCTCTGCTCTCTGCCTTGGCAAAAAGCGGTGACTGGCAGGAGGTCCGTGAAGGCGCAAGGCTGATCGGCTTGCAGGGAGAACATTCCTCCATAACCCTCGAGCCCGGCAGCCAGTTGGAACTTTCAGGGCAACTCTGTGCCGACCTCTTCTGTAACTGCAATGATTTTTCGAAGCATATCGTCAACGCCGTCGCCGCCTGTAACGAACTTGGCCTGATTCTGGTCGGCTTGGGAGTTCAACCATTCACGCCTCTCGATAAAATTGAGTGGGCACCGAAATCCCGGTACGACATCATGGGACCCTACATGCTGAAGACCGGTGACATGGGTCAACGCATGATGAAGCAGAGCGCAGGACTCCAGGTTAACCTTGATTTCTGCGATGAAGCGGACTGCATGAGAAAGCTGCGCCTTGCCCAGGCGCTCTCGCCGCTTATCTATGGGCTGTTCGCCAACTCACCGCTCCTTGAGGGAGAAGCGAGCGGGTTTTTGACCACAAGGGGAGAAATCTGGTCCCGCACAGACCCGGACCGTACCGGCCTCTTGCCTTTCCTGGACAATCCCGACGCAGG
>JAOUDB010000533.1 GCA_029859485.1 Desulfuromonadales bacterium
GCTATACCGTTGCCTGGTATGAGCGCGCGAACTCAAGTCCAGCGCTGATTGACCGACGCTTTACAACGCGCGGAATCGGTATCGCATTCTGGTTGCTTATTCAGGAGACAGGCTGTCTGCTACTGACGATCCTGCTTCGGCCTCTCGGTTGGCAACAACCACGAATTCCCGATTCGAAAGATTCTGAGAACCCGCCTGTCATTCTCCTGCATGGTCTGTTTCAGAACCGTAGCTGTCTTCTCTGGCTGCAACGCCGGCTAAAAGAGGCTGGATATCAGCAGGTCATCAGCATTAATACGCCCCCATGGCGCGACATAGAGGCTTTGTCAGAGCAGTTGGCAAAAAAGGTCGATGAACTTCGCATCCACCTTAAAGTCGAAAAAGTCATCCTGATCGGCCACTCAATGGGAGGGCTGATCGCACGCAACTACGTACAGAGCCGTGGCGGCTCCGCTCATGTACAAGCTATGGTGACTCTCGGTTCACCTCATCACGGTTCGAAGCTGGCTCCTTTTGCCCTATCGACGATGGGAAAGAGTCTCTTGCCCGGCTGCGAATTTCTCACCAGGTTCAACAGCGTCCCATGGCCCAAGACAACGCTTGCGACATCGATTTTTACCCGCTACGACAATATTGTCCTCCCCGTGGAATCAGCCAAAATGAAGGGTGCCCGTCATTTTGAACTCGATGGCATGGGGCATACCGCCCTGCTCTTCCACCCCCGTGCGTTACAAACGGTTATCGAAGCTCTGAGCAGCAAAGCTTCATGAAAACCCTTCAGGTAAGAAGCAACCGGCAGGTTGAGATGATCGACATCTCGGCAGACATTTGCAAAGTCATCCGCGAGACCGGAGTGACTGAGGGTCTTGCCATTGTCTTCACTCCCCATACAACCGCAGCTATCACAATCAACGAAAATGCCGACCCGGCTGTTTGCCACGATCTGGTGATGGCTATCAATAAGATCGTGCCGATGCAGGATGCTTATCGTCACCTCGAAGGCAACAGCGCCGCTCACCTGAAAAGCAGCCTGTTTGGTGCCAGTGAAACCTTGATCATCAATAACGGCGAATTACGGCTCGGCACCTGGCAGGGGATTTACTTCTGTGAATTCGATGGGCCCCGTCAACGCCAGGTACAGATCCAGGTTATCGGCCAATGAGCCATTCCGTCTCACTGCAAGCGTTAACCGATTATGACCCCGCTCGAGTGCGGGACGCGCTGCACCTTCTCCTTGAACCACTAGGGGGCATTTCCAGCTTTATCAAATCCGGTCAGAATGTCCTTATCAAGCCCAACATGCTGGCCGGCAAGAGCCCTGAGAAAGCGGTTACCACTCATCCGGAAATCGTACGCCAGGTCATTCTTATGGCCCAGAGTGCTGGTGGGCGTATCAGCGTAGGAGACTCGCCCGGGCTTGGCAAACCCGAGACCGTCGCCCGCAAATGCGGCATAATGGAGGTGATTGAGGAGACCGGAGTTCATTTCGCACCCTTTGATGAATCCGTTCCGGTCATTCTTAAAACAGGGACCTTCCACCATTTGGAAGTTGCCAGAGAAACCCTGGAAACCGACGTTATCATCAACCTGCCCAAACTCAAGACTCACCAGATGATGGGTTATACCGGAGCGGTCAAAAATCTTTTTGGGCTTGTAGTCGGCATGCGCAAAGTCCGGTTGCATCTACAAGCGGGGACCGACAAAGCTTTCTTTGCCCTGATGCTGCTTGAGCTAGCGGAACGCTTCCCGCCGGCCCTTTCGATAATGGACGCGGTTACAGCCATGGAAGGCAATGGCCCAGGTAACGGCGACCCAGTTCAGCTAGGGGCTTTGCTCGCATCAACAACACCCATTGCTCTCGACACCATCGCAACCGCCATGGTTAACCTTCCGGAGCAAAGGGTCTGGACCCAACGCGTTGCCAGAGAATCAGGACGTGAGGGTGTCTCGATTAACGAAATCAATCTTCATGGCGCAGATTTGTCCTCGCTGACAACAACCAACTTCCGCCCAGCGAAGAATTCCGATGTCAACTTCGGGCTGCCAACCCCCGTCAAGAACCTGCTCAAAAATGCCATCACTGCACAACCTGGCATCACCAGTGATTGCAAAAAGTGCGGACATTGTGTGACCCATTGTCCTCCAGAGGCAATGAGCATTGATGAACATGGCGTGCAGATTGATTATGGGCGATGTATCCGTTGCTTCTGTTGCCAGGAACTTTGTCCTCATGGAGCAATCGTCACCCAGCAGGGTGTCCTGTTGCGGTTAGCAGAGTTTATTCAGGGGCAGAGAGGCAACAACGATAAGACCTGGTAAATAAAGCAATTGACGCAGACGTCATGACTCGCCTTGGACTTTTCTACGAATCACTTCAACAAACAGCCACCTCCATTCGTCTCTGCATAAACAGGCAAATAAAATTTTAAAAAACAACAAACAGTGTTTTAAAAAAACAAATAATAGTATATATTGTTATCATATAA
>JAOUDB010000534.1 GCA_029859485.1 Desulfuromonadales bacterium
ATAGATGGTGACTTTTTTGAAAAAGCCCCGCGCTCTAAGGGGAGAAAGCAGGGCAAAAAGCCGCCATGGGAGGCAGCTTGTAGGATCTGCAAATCTACAATTTTTCCTTAAATTGAAAATGCCAGGCTAGCTAATATTGACGCCTTGAGAGCTTGCTACTAACTCATCTTTGTTTTTAACTTTCTTAATTTCTAAATAGAAAATGCCCCAAAAAAGAAAATTTCGATCACAATCACGGCATTTACACAAAATTGAGTCGGAGATTTTTTTCATCCATGGAAGACGGTGGATTCTCTTTAGTCTGTAACTATTGCAGTTTGGGCAGGAAGAATTTGCAAAAAATCCGAACATATTTGTAAAAAATCCGAACATTTTTCCTCTCGATAGTCGTGACAGACCACAGCCCTGACCCTTCTAGGAGAAACGCAGGTCAAAAAATCCGCTATAGGAAGCGGCCTGTAGTTTATGGCTGAAACTATTCTTTCCTTTTCCGGCGAGCGACAAAACCCAATAACCAATAGCTTATATGCAAATTTTATGCGATGGATACAACATATTGTTTCTGTTTGAGAGTTTTTCATTGCCAAATTTTCACGTCTAAGTTTGTAAGATTAATCGACAAGAACGAGACAGGTTTGTTGCAGGGGAAAAACTTAGGTGTTTTTGCTCTAAGAAATTGCTCAAAGTGAGCCTGAAAAATTTATTGTTTCTACTGATAAATAAAAATAGTCAACCCTGTTCCCTATCGTCGGTATGACCCCACATAAATTGCAGAGAGGATAAGCAATACGCCGACAACTTCTCTGCCTTCCGTTGGACGTGAGAAAAATAGTACGTCCCACACGAAGGCAAGAGCGGGTTGCATAAGAAGGAAGAGGCCAGTAATTGTAGCGGTGGTTTTTTTAATCGCAGTAGAGATTAAAGACCATCCGATCGTGGTGCAGATGACTCCTGCGCCGACCAAAGCCCATAGAGATATGGCGTCAGGAATCATGAAGGAAGAGTCAGTGACAGGAGTGATGACTCCGAAGAAACTAGTGCATGTGACAGCAACAACAAGCATTGCCGATACACCACTTATCGCTTGATGATTCATTGCGCTTTTGAGCAAAAGAATATACGCAGAGTAGAAGATCGCTGTTCCAAAGCCAAAGAGGATGCCAAGACGGTAGCCTTCGTCCAGAGAACTTAATTCAATCCCTGTGATGAAAAACAAACCGAAGGTAGCCATTACAATGGCGCCAATGAACATCCGACTGACATTTTCTTTGAAAAGAAAATATGAAAATATAGCCGTAAAAAAAACTTGAAAATTTGCTATTAAAGTTGAAAGTCCTGGCCCTACATAATTGATACTACGATGCCAGCACATGAAATCTAAGCTAAGGAAAAGCCCACTTAGAAAAAGCAGTAACAGCGTTTTCTGCTGCATGAACGGGCTGACACCTTTAAGACGCATCAGCAGAAAAAGAGAAAGTGCCGCAAATAGCATGCGGTAAAAACCCGCACTGTCTGGAGAAACGTCAGCAAGCCTTATGAAAATAGGAGCAAAGCTGATACATATCGAACCTGTTAGCAACCATAACAAAGGGCGAACAGGGGAAGCAGGTGTTGGGGTAGCCATGTTGCTTTAATTCCTAATGGTCTCAAATCATAAATACTTTTAGCATTGCATCGACAGTCCTGCACCTCCTGTTGCCGTGGCTAATAGATCATAGAGACAATAACTGAAACGAAGGGATGATGTCCGAAATGTTTTTGTTGGGGGGTGAATCTTAAGTAAGTTTAGATAACTATGGTGCATGAATAACGAATGAATAGCCACTCGGAATCGACCCAGGTGGCCATCATTTTGTTGTCTTAAATGTCTCTATCAATAAGAAGCCGGTTTTCTTCTCACAAGTGGTGACTTATAGAAAAAGCCCCCGATTAAATACACCGAAGGGCCTCTCTGTTGAACGGAAAAATCGTCGAATGGACGTTTGCATCAATAGTCTAGTGAAAAGACATCATGTTGACGGCGCTCGTCTCCATAGTATGGTCCATTCTGATTTCGCATTTTGTCTCGACCAAGAACAGCCCACCCATCAGTGCGCTTAAAAAATACTATTTGTTTGGTATGCATCAAAAACTGTAATTTATCTTTGCTCACCAACTCTTCATGCCCGCCATTAAGTACCACCGGAATAGACATAGAATGACCCTCCTTTACAAGCGCCCGCATTAGCATAAGCTAACATTTCGAGGGACTTTGTCAAGAAGGGCGACTAATTTACAACAATGAACTGTTAGTCAACAGAATTGATGGTGGGGGTAGGCTCACAAGTAGAAGCAGGACCTCTTATTTATCACCCAACAATGCTTAGTGGTATTCAGAATGACAAGTTTTTGATTTTCTTAGAACTCATGTCAAAGAGGAAAGGCCACCAAGGATCGAACCCTGGTGGCCATAGTTCTGTCTTCCTGAATGTCTCTATCAATAAGA
>JAOUDB010000535.1 GCA_029859485.1 Desulfuromonadales bacterium
TTGTTGTTTGAAGTGAGCGTTACAAGATGAACAATGCCTTTTTAAAATATACCTGTCTGCTCCTGTTGCTTCTGGGGTGCTTGCTGTCAGCCTGCACACCGGAAAACGAGAGTGGTCTGAGCGGCCAACTCCTCTTCCAGGATCAACCTCTGGCGACAGCTCAGCTCGAGATCTATCTCAAGGCCGACAAGGATCGTTCCGTGCAACCCTTTGCGGTTACGACGACTGACGCCGAGGGTCGTTACCAGGTCTCTTTGCCGGAAGGGTCTTACTTCGTGATCGGCAAGAAGCGCGAGACGACAGACGATGGTCGCACCCGTATGCTGATGGCCGAGTCTCCGGCCAACCCGCACCAGGTTGTTGATGGGATAGCATCGGTCGCAAGCTTTAATTTGCGTGAAATGGGCCGGGAAGGTTTGCCTGTCGCCGATGATCAGACCGGGGTCTCCGGTCTGATCACATATCAGGGTGAACCGGTCTCAAGGGCCTTTATTTACATTTATACCGAAACCGATGCCGGGCTGACTGGTCCGTCATACGGCGAGGCGGTGCAAGCCGACAAAGAAGGACGCTTCACCATCAACCTGCCCGTTGGACGCTACTCTCTGGTTGCTCGCAAGCGTGCGGACGGTAGTCGCTCAGGGGCCCTGGCTCCCGGTGATCTGAATGCAACTTATCCTGGCAATCCGGTGGAAATTCGCAGCGGCGAGATCCTGGCTTTAAACGATTTCGACTTGTCCAAGGTGAACGCGGAGGTGCATGCGCAACGTCAGGCAGACGGCGTCTTCACCAAAACGGAAACCTTGCTGCGCGGACAGGTTGTCGATGCGGATGATCTGCCGGTCAGCGATGTCTATGTCTTCGCCTACCTTGACAGCCGCATGGTTGGCAAGCCGGTACATGTGTCGGTTCCGACCGGTGCTGACGGGAATTTTTCCCTCTTCCTCAGTGATGGCGGGACCTACTACATCGGAGCCCGCAGCGCTTTTGGCGGGCCCCTGGAGCCGGGGGAGTGGGTCGGCACCTTTGATGGCCAGGCTGATCACAGCGTCACCGTCACGCGGGGTGCGAACGACGATCTCGGCATGATTATCGTCAAGGAGTTCTGGTGAAATTTTCCCTCCTGATAGCTCTAACCTTCTTCTTCGCGACCTCGGCAGCCGCTCTGGTTGTGGACCAGGATACGGTCTGGGACGGTCAGCACTCCTTTAGCGAGGATGTTCAAGTCCTGCCCGGAGCGACCTTGACGGTTACTCCCGGTTCTCGGCTGTATTTTAGTGGCACCAGGCTGGAAGTCTCCGGTCGTTTGGTGGCTGAAGGTGCGGAGCTCTCAGGTGAAAACTGGGAAGGGTTGCGCCTCAAAGGGGTTGATAGCACAACACGAATATCAGACTGCGTGATCAAGGGGGCGGCAACAGGCATCTTTGTCCAGGGGGGTGCGCCACTCTTGGAGGGGCTGACGCTTTTTGCGAACAAAGTCGGTATCGAAGTGCGAGGCAAAGCAGCCGGCAAGGTTGCCAACTGTCGCTTTACCAAGAATCTCAAGGTCGGTCTCTTCATCAAGGATGACAGCACAACGTCGGTCGTTGATTGTCGCTTTGAAGGCAACTTGCGTTACGGTGCTTATCTCTATCACGCTCGTCCGCAAATGTTTCAGGGCAATATGTTTGTTAACAATGATACCGGTTTGATGATCGCTTACCATGGGACTGACCCGGAAGTTCTCAACAACCGGTTTGAAAAGAACAAGATCGCGGTTCAGGTTGATCGTGCAGCACGTCCGGTCCTGCGTGGCAACCTGCTGCTTGGCAACCAGACCGGTTTCTATATCTATCGCCGCTCAGATCCTTTGGTGACGGGCAACCGTATCGAGGAAAATGGCGTCGGCCTGTTGGTTGCTTATTCCTCGTATCCGGAGATCGAGAGCAACGATTTTCTGAACAACGAGATGGCCCTTAAACTGGAATTTCAGTCTTCTTCATGGGAAGCAAAACGTGGCGCTGACGCCAGGGCCGGAGAGACCTCAGCCCGCAGTGCTTTTGCCGGGAAGGGCATGCGCAGTGTGAGCGAAGATGATCGCCGCGCCAAGCGCCTCGATGGTATGGTGAACGCTGGGAATAACTGGTGGGGGAGAGAGGGTACGCTGGAGTTGGCAAGCATAGGCTCGGACGGAAACCCCTCTTTTATCCATGATGGCAGGGACCAGACAACTTTTATCGATGAAGGCGAAGAGTACCCTTTGGATAAGGTTGCCCATTTCCCATGGCGTAAAGGCCCTGCAACGGAGATAAAACGATGAAGTGGTACCGTCCTCTTTTTGCCTGTGTTTTGATCTGCCTGGTCAGTGTGACCGCGTTCGCCGAGAGTGGTGTGCGCGGGCGCGTCGCCTGGCGCGGTGAGCTGATCCCGGAGATAACAGTCCGGGCCTACCGTCAGATTGCGGACATTGGCAAAGGTGACGTGGTCGCTGTTTCAGCGCCGACT
>JAOUDB010000092.1 GCA_029859485.1 Desulfuromonadales bacterium
TAAAAGCCGCTATGGCCTGCGAGCTCTCTTTGACATGGCCTACCATGCCGGCACCTTGCCTGCGCAAATCAAGGACATAAGCCGTCGTCAGAACATCTCTCCACGCTATCTGGAGCAAATTTTTCAAGACCTCAAACGTGGCGGGCTGCTGAAAAGCCGCAGAGGGCCACAGGGCGGATATTTCCTGTCTCGAAAACCACACGAAATTACTGTTTACCAGATCATCATGGCGGCAGAAGGTGAGATGGCCCTGGTCGACTGCATCAAATCGGGAAAAGGCTGCAAGAAAGAATGTGATATGGAAGCCGAATGCGTGACCCAGAATGTCTGGAGAGAAGCAAGCAAGCGTCTCAATGACTATCTGGAGTCCGTCACGCTGAAAGATCTATGCGACGATGCACAGAAGATGGGCGTAGAAAAAGAGCTCGACCACCGCTTCATGTACTTCATTTAAACGCCTGGCAACGACGATCGCCAAAGGGCGAAAGCCTCTCTGAAGCGAGCGAACCAGTCGCCACTATGACCTTTGGCAGAACCAGACATAACATTTCATTCACGGAAAAGGACTCCGGCTCACCAGACCGAGTCCTTAATTATCTCATGACTATTGATAGCAAATTTGAAAGGCTGAAAGACATTCTCACTGAACTGGGTTCGGCCGTGGTCGCTTTTTCAGGCGGCGTCGACTCAACGTTCCTGCTAAAGACAGCTCGCGACGTCCTCGGCGCCGAAGGTGTTATTGCACTAACAGCAACCTCGCCGACCTACCCAAGCTACGAGTTTAACGAAAGTGTAAAGCTGGCCAAGGATCTCGGGGTCCAGCAGGTTGTTGTCGACAGCAACGAGCTGTTGATCCCAGGCTTTGCCGACAACCCGCCCCGCCGCTGCTACCACTGCAAGAAAGAGCTCTTTGAAATCTGCATGCTCAAAGCGAAAGAGCTCGGATATGCAGAAGTCCTCGACGGCTCGAACCTGGATGACCTCGATGACTACCGACCAGGCCGGGAAGCGGCCAAAGAGCTGAAAGTTCGCTCTCCTTTGCTCGAAGCGGAGCTGACTAAAGAAGACATCCGTGCCTTGAGCCGCCGTAGCGGACTGCCGACAGCGGAAAAACAAGCCTTCGCATGCCTGGCCTCACGCTTCCCCTACGGCACCCGCATTACCGCAGAGCGCCTGCAACAGATTGATCTCTGCGAGACATTCATGCGGGAAAATAATTTTCATACCTTTCGCGTTCGCTATCACAATGAAACAGCCCGCATAGAAGTTGCCCTTGACGAGCTGCCGCGAATCGTTGATGATCAAATGCGTGAGAAAATCCTGACCGTTTTCAAAGGCGCCGGATTTACCTACGTGGCCCTTGACCTTCAAGGCTACCGCACGGGCAGTATGAACGAAGGTGATGCCCTGAAAGAAGCCTGAACCGTATAGCTCAGGAGAACCCATGCCACACACCAGAGCCCTGTTATCAATCTGTTTCTGTGCCGGCCTGCTTGCTGGACTTTGCAGTAGCCTGGTTGCCTGGCAATCCGGGCAGATGGGGCTTCCTGCCATGGTTGGAGTTCGGATAAACCCCTCTCTGAGTCCGGACTGGATCTATTCACGCATGATCTGGGGCGGCCTCTGGGGGCTGGTTTATTTTCTGATGATCGGCCCTCTCAAATCCCGCCGTCACTGGGCCCGCAAGGGCTTGTTGATCAGCCTTCTGCCGACTGCATTTCAACTCCTTTATGTCTATCCCTATATGACCAGCTACGGTTGGTTCGGTCTTGAACTCGGTCAACTGACCCCGCTCTTCATCTTTGCCTATAACCTGGTCTGGGGACTCTGCACCGGAATCTTCTGTCGACTCTTCTGGGGGCGCGGTTAAACTTGCGCCTCCTGTCTCTTCTTCTTTGTCTGAGCTTCGTTCTGGCCCTGTCCTCCTGCGCGGAAGAGTCAGGACCTGTTCTGCAAGGCACAGTCACCTGGATCTACGACGGTGACACCCTCAAGGTAGACCCGCACGGCAAAGTCCGACTGATCGGTATCGACACACCGGAAAGTGAAAATTCTAAGCGCGACAGTTATCTAATCAAAAAAGGGATTTCAGCCGCCAGACAAAGAGAGATCTATCAACAAGCCAAAACCTTCAACATCAAACAGGTCAAAGGTCAACAGGTAACCCTGACCCTCGACGATCCTGAACGCGATCGGCACGGCCGGCTACTGGCCTATCTCCACCTCCCTGATGGTCGAATGCTTAATCGCGTGTTGCTCGAGCAAGGCCTGGCGATTGTTTACAGAAGATTTTCTTTCCGCATGAAAGAGGATTTCTTAACTGCCGAAACAGAAGCGATGAAGGACAAACAAGGGCTTTGGAAATAAAGCGGAGTCTGTAGACTGGGTACTGGGTACTGGGTACTGGGTACTGGGTTATTTTCAAGAAGGAGGAAGGGGTGGTCAAGCGTTGTTCATGGTGCGGCAGCGACCCGTTATATGTCGCCTACCACGATGAAGATTGGGGCGTTCCTGTCTATGATAATCAACAGCTCTTCGAGATGCTGATTCTCGAAGGAGCGCAAGCCGGTCTCAGCTGGCTGACCATTTTGAAAAAACGTGAGAACTACCGCAAGGCGTTTCATGACTTTGATGCGTCCACAATAGCGGGCTACGACCAGAAAGAGATTGACCGTCTGATGCAGGACGCCGGCATCGTGCGCAATCGGCTCAAAATCGAAGCAACCATTAAAAATGCCCGTGGCTTTCTACAGCTCTGTGAAGAGTTCAACTCTTTCGCAAACTACCTCTGGCGCTTTGTTGATGGCAAAACGATCATCAATGCCTGGCAAGACCACTCCGCTATCCCCGCCAATACGCAGATTTCCGATCAGCTGAGCAAAGACCTCAAAAAGCGTGGCTTTAACTTTGTAGGTTCAACCATCTGCTACGCATTCATGCAATCCATCGGCATGGTCAATGACCACACCACCGACTGTTTCCGTTACCAACAAATCAACCAGTTGACAAAATAAGAGAGCCATCATGATTGCGGTCATTTTCGAAGTTCAGATCAAGGAAGGCAAACAGGAGGAATATCTGGAGATCGCCGCTGAATTGAAAGAGCATCTGGTTCGTTTTGATGGATTTATTTCCATCGAACGCTTTTCCAGTTTATCTGAAGAGGGCAAGCTTTGTTCTCTTTCTTTCTGGGAGGACGAAGCATCAGTCAAACAGTGGCGGGAGTTTGACATGCATCGCCTGGCACAGGAGAAAGGAAAATCGGAAATTTTTGCTGATTTCAGGATTCGTGTGGCGGAGGTTGTGCGGGATTATGGGATGAAGAGTCGTAAAGAAGGATCAAAATCAGATAAACCAGACTGACAAACTTTTCCCCAAGATAACGGGCCTTTGGTTATTCATTTTTACCTGCCCTACTCATCCTCGCCAAACAAGCCCATCTGGTCAAAGCGGTGCTTTTCAACCTTAAACGGCAAGGGGAAGTAACGAGGACACTCGAGCAAAAGGTTGGCCGCCGGCTGTTTGCAGTTACGCAAACACTTTAGACAGAGAGGATTCAGTGCTTTTTCGTCAGGAGAGGGTTTCATAGTTCTGTCCAATCAAGGTCACACCTTCACCTTATCAGGACAAAGACTCGCTGGTAAAGAGATCATTTAGTTTCCTGATGACTTTTCAAGCACTTCAGCAACAACTGCTTCGATACGCACCATAACCGTATTCTCTGGCTCCAGGTCGATCTCAACACGCCTTTCAGGCAACGTATGACGGTAAAGGGGATCGTAGTAATTCACCATCAACTCACCGACCAATTCCGTCCAGTTGCCTTCTTCCAGAAGCTGAAGGTAATGATTCATCGTCTCTTTGCCCAATTTGTCCTTTAGGGCCTTGATCGGCTGGACGAACTCATTTTTGAGTTTATCAACGGCGGGATAGTCAGCAAGGATGTTTCTGACTCTTGCTTCCAAAGAAGTATTCATCCAGATCGATGTCTCAATCTGCAAAGACTGGTAAAACCTGGGTGGTAGAGCGACCCTCCCGATATGACGGCTTTCGCCCTCTGCCAGAACGTAGGCATCACGCGGGATTTTACGTAATTCATCCCACAAAAGGGCTTCGAACATCTTCTGGCCCGGTTGCGGGGGCAAGCCAAGGTTGCCGAAAGCGCTGCCACGGTGATTGGCCAAGCCTTCCAGATCAATAACAGGATAACCCTTCTCCGCCAGCCGCTTCAGGTATTCCGTTTTACCAACCCCTGTCAGGCCGCGAAAGACCAGCAATCGCCCCCACTCACCATGTTCGAAGAAATCGAGGACCATGCGTCGAAAGCCCTTATGCCCCCCTGCCAACTGGCGGGCAGGAACACCGGCAAGGTCAAGGAACTGTGTTAGGGCCAGACTGCGCATGCCACCACGCCAGCAGAAGACAACCACCGGCTGTGATGTCCCAGCTTGCAGAGCGGCCACCTGGTCAACCATTGCCGGGATCTTGGGTGCAACGATTTGCACACCACGCCGTCGTGCCTGCTGCTTGCCAACCTGCTTGTACAGGGTGCCGACTTCTTGCCGTTCCGCATTATCAAGAATCGGCACATTGATCGCACCGGGAATGGTCGCCTCAGCAAATTCATCGGGACTGCGGGCATCAACCAGCAAGGCGCCTTTATTGCGTAGCGTCAGGGCTTGTTCAAGGGATATGGATAGTGACATATGACTCGCTCTCAGTTGAGTGGTTATACTCCAAAAGCGGACAACCAGCAAGCGCTGTGCCGAATAGAGAAGAAAAGGTTGACAACCCGGGAGGCTTCCGGTAGTTTGGCGCCTCTGTTGCGGGGTGGAGCAGTCAGGTAGCTCGTCGGGCTCATAACCCGAAGGTCGCAGGTTCAAATCCTGCCCCCGCTACCAAAACATATCAGGGACTTGCATTAATATGCAGGTCCCTTTTTGTTTGCCCTCTACTTTTGTTTCAGTTTTGACCCTATCTCTCCTGCCACGTTTAGAAACATCAACATACGAAGCGGTTCAAGGCAAGTGGTTTAAACTACAGCCCTATTCAAGCTGGAACAATTTCAACCTCATTTGTGGGACCAAAGCATTTGTGATAATGTGGCTCTGGTGGCCATAGCCACCACATCACCTTAGAAAGCTTCAGCCGGCGGCGATTCCGTCAAAAAAACAGAGCCTTTTATTTACGGTCTATCCGACATATTTACTTAGAAGCATATGACATTCTTTTTCTCTGGGAGCAACATGCTTAATCAACTTTGGGCAGCGTTGAAAGAAGGAACCGCTCCCAAAGGGCTGCGTTGTCTCAACACTCATCGTATTGTCATCCATCCTGATTATAATGAACTGCTCAAGGACATTGAACTTGACAGCATTCCGGCGATACTGCACAGCATACGTGAAGAAACGATCAGTACGGACGCGAACCAGGAAAAGAACGTTGTCAAGCGCATCGAAATTTCTTACGGAGGACAAACCCACGCCTTCTACTTGAAACTCTTCAGGAACAGTCATTTTAAAATAATCTGGACACGTGCATTCCGAGGCTCCCTTTTTGGTCGATCCATGCTGCGTAAGGAATATGAGAATCTGGAAAAACTCGCCAAGTGTAGGTTGCGTAGCCCCGAGCTGGTCGCATATGGGGACCATCGTTTCGCCGGAGGTGTCATTAACAGCTTTATTATTACCAAAGAAATTCCACAAGCGATGGGTGTTGATTACCTTGCCAACGAATGGTTGGGACAGCAAACTGATGAGGATCGCAAGAAAAAGACTGACGAATTAGTTCGTGAAGCAGCCAGAGTCGTGAGGAAAATGCATGATCATGGTTTCGAACACCACGACCTGTTTCTTCGTAACATGATGGTCTCGGAACAGAACATGTCCAAGCTCTACGTGATGGATGCTCCTCGCGGCTATTTCTGGCCACAGGTCATCATGCGCAAGCGCCGGGCATTTGACTTGGCCACTCTCGATTCTGCTGCGACTCAATCTTTTTCCCGCAGCCAGCGCATGCGCTTTATGCATCTGTATCTAGGCTGCAGCCGCCTGACAGACGAAGACAAACAGCTCGTCCGCAAAGTGTTAACGATTAGCGAACCGATGCGCGAACGTCAGCTCAAGCGACTGGAACGCAGCATCGCTGTCGACGAAAACGGCAAACCAGAGTCCTCGCAACAGCCTGGTGTTGCATCCTGAAGAGTGTCAACAACAAGGGCCTTGCATGAAGATGCAAGGCCCTTTTATTGTTCAACACTTCTGTTTCTAAAAAAGATCAGACGAAACCTGGCTCCAAGCCTGCCGCCTTACCCGAGTCTCCAAGCAATGCGCTGACCAGACCCGACTCCTGCTGCTCCAGCACTCTGCCGATATCCGTCTGTGTTAAGATGCCTGTCATGCCACCACGTTCATCAGTCACCAGTAAGCGTCGTATCGATTTCTTCAGCATCAAACCAATGGTTTCATAGGGAGCTGACGTTAACGGGGTTGAAACAATGGAGTAACTCATCACCTCGCTGACAGGCACCCCTGACAAGTCCACACCTTCAGCGACACAGCGAACAACATCACGTTCTGTGAACATGCCCACAGGTTGACCGTTCTCGACGACGACAATGCAACTGACCGAACGCCGCGCCATCAAGGAGAGGGCGTAGCGAGCCGGGACATCGGGAGCAACATGCAGGACCTGATCAGTCATCAGTTGAGAGACATCCTGGACACCGGAAAAGGCTTTTTCTTTGAGGGAGCGAACCATATCAGTCTGGGTAAAGATACCAAACATCTCTAAGCGACTATCAAGGACGACCAGATGGCGGATACCATGCTGACAAAAGAGCTGGTGAGCCTGAACAACTGACATATCTTCAGAAACAGTCATAACCGGCTTATTCATGACCTCCTTGACCAGCAGGTCAGGTTGACCAAGCAGCCAGTTGGCGGCAAAAACAATATCACGCTCGGTAAGGATGCCAATCGGTTCGTTGTGAGACAGGACAATGATACAACTGATGCATCTATCGCACATAATCTGCAAGGCTTCTTGGACAGTCGCCTCCGATTCTATAGCAACTACTGACCGTGTTGCCAATTGTCCAATTGTTTCATTCATCTTTCCACTTAAGCCTCCCATGACCATCCTGATTACGTCATTCACCGGCAACGAACAGGTTATTTGCCTTAAATAGCGAGAAAAAACCGCTCATATAACACCATTCTATTTGTTGTGCAAAAACAGTTCCACTTGCACAAAGAAGACCTGTATTACAACCATAATTATGAGTTTTTTCAACTTGCAGTCAAAAAGCCTGTAACGGACATCGTTACAGGCAGAAAATAAGGAACTTTCCTTTGCTTGCATTAAAGGATCAAGCCAGCATGTCCTGATAAACTTGCCGGTATATTTCCATATCCTGTTCTGAGAAGCAGGCCATAACCACGCGCGGAGCAGCCGCCTCAGTCTCAACAAAATCGCGGATGACTCGCAGGGCGATGCGACTGGCCTGCTCTATCGGAAACCGGTAAATACCGGTGCTGATCGAAGGAAACGCAATACTTCGGAGGTTGTGATCAACGGCCAGTTGCAAGCAGTTGCGATAACAGCTGGCGAGGAGATTGTTTTCGTTAGAGCCGCCACCTTGCCAGACAGGCCCCACGGTATGAATCACATACCGAGCCGGCAGATTGAACCCTTTCGTAATCCTGGCCTCTCCCGTGGGGCAGCCATCCAGTTCACGGCAGGCTTCCAACAGTTCGGGACCAGCGGCCCGATGAATGGCTCCATCCACACCGCCGCCGCCAAGAAGCTTCTCATTGGCGGCATTAACAATCGCCTCAACTTCAAGTCGCGTGATGTCACCCTGAATAATTTCTACCTGTTCCACTATCATAACTCCTCGCACAGGGCTGTGATTAAACGGCGCCGCGAGCCTGGTATCAATATTAGCGGCAATCGGCGCGTATTCAAGTCATCACAAAACGAAACACGATTATGACAGAAAACATCGACCCTGAAGAAGAATTGATAATTGCACAGGGAGAAAAAACGACTAGAATGGTTTTATAGAACATGCAACCCTAACCAGGGGAGGCGACGATGAGATACCGCATGAACATTAACGATGACAACGTCAACCACCTTATTGGACAGTGTCTGCGCAGTAAAGCGGATGCAAAATGGATTTATGACATCCTGATTTCCAGAAAACACACGAAAATCGACCTGATCACAGGCAGCATACACCTGACCCCGGAAGAGCACACCGAATTCGTGACACGGTTCAGTTCCGAAGTTGAGCCAACGATCTGGGAATCGTCCTTCCGGAAACATTAACAGTTAAGTTTTCCGCGAGGAAACAACTTGCCTACCAGCCTT
>JAOUDB010000093.1 GCA_029859485.1 Desulfuromonadales bacterium
CTCCCGGCCTGGTCGATATTCATGTCCACTTGCGCGATCCGGGCCTTGAATACAAAGAAGACATCGCCTCCGGCACACTCTCAGCGGTCACCGGCGGCTTTACTTCCGTGGCTTGCATGCCGAACACCCAACCGGTCAACGACAACCAGACCGTCACCAGTTATATTCTGAATAAAGCGGCCCAGGAAGGTCATTGTCGTGTGTTCCCGATCGCCAGCATCAGCAAGGGCCTCGACGGCGAATCACTGACGGGCATGGGCGAGCTGAAAGAACTGGGTGTCACGGCGGTCTCCGATGACGGTAAGCCGGTTAGCAGTCCTCAGTTGATGCGCCGCGCCATGGAATACGCCAAACCTTTCGGTCTGACGATCGTGTCCCACGCGGAAGACCTCGACCTGGTTGGCTCCGGAGTAATGAACGAAGGGCCTGTCTCAACAGAGCTCGGGCTTAAAGGGATCACCTGGGTCTCGGAAGACTCCGCGACCGCAAGAGAAGTGATGCTTGCTGAATGTACCGGTGCGAACCTTCACGTTGCACATGTTTCCACGAAGGGCTCGATCGACATCGTGCGCCAGGCGAAAAAAAGGGGTGTCGCAGTCACCTGTGAAGCCACTCCGCATCATTTCACCTTGACCGATGAGGCCGTTCGCGGCTACAACACCAACGCCAAGATGAACCCACCTTTGCGCGGCGCAGAAGACAGGGAAGCCGTGCGTCAGGGTCTTGCTGATGGTACCGTTGATGCGATCGCTACAGATCACGCTCCCCACCATATTGATGAGAAAAACGTCGAATTCAATATTGCCATGAACGGCATCGTTGGCCTCGAGACCGCACTGCCTCTTTCTTTGCAGTTGGTTGAAGACGGTGTTATCGATCTGCCCAGGGCTATTGCTCTCTTGACCAGCGGCCCCGCAGGGTCTCTGAATCTTCCTGTCGGCCAATTGGAAGAGGGAGGGGACGCTGACATCGCAATCATAGACACTGAGTTGGAGTGGACAGTTGATGCACAGAAGCTGGCGAGCAAGAGTAAAAACACCCCGTTTGATGGCTGGAAGATGAAGGGTGCTGCAGTCTGCACGATCGTCGCCGGAAAGATCGCATACCAGAGATAAGTTAACAGAAGTATTTGTGCCGCAGTCCGGGACGTCTCCTGACCTGCGGTGCACCATGTTCAAATCAAGGAGTTGTTTATGAAAGCAGCATTGGCCCTGGCCGATGGCAGAGTTTTTTTCGGTCAAGCCTTAGGAGCCTCCGGTGAAATCTCCGGAGAGGTTGTTTTTAACACCAGCATGTCCGGTTATCAGGAGATCCTGACCGATCCCTCCTATCGTGGTGAAATCGTAACCATGACCTACCCATTGATCGGCAACTACGGGATCAACCGTGAAGACGTTGAATCATCAAGACCTCACCTCGCTGGCTTCGTCGTCAAGGAAGCCTGTGATATGCCGAGCAACTGGCGTTCGGAGATGACCCTTGATGCTTACCTAAAGGAAAACAACATCATCGGTCTCTCCGGGATCGATACCCGCGCGCTGGTTCGTCATATCCGCGACAAAGGCGCCCAGACCGGCATTATTTCGACAATTGACCTGGATGCTGACAGCCTGGTGGCAAAAGCCAAGGCGTCGCCTTCAATCGTCGGGCAGGATCTCGTGCAGGAAGTGACCTGTAAGGAGGCTTACGACTGGAATGAGGGGACCTGGGATCTGGCCGACGGCTATGAAAAAAAGCAAGGTCCGGCCGAGTACAAGGTGGTCGCCTACGACTTCGGCATCAAATACAACATCTTGCGTAACCTGGTCAGTAAAGGCTGCGCCGTAACTGTTGTGCCTGCCGATACACCCGCAGAAAAAGTTCTGGCAATGCAGCCTGATGGCGTTTTCCTCAGCAACGGCCCCGGGGACCCTGAGCCGATCACTTATGCCCAGGAGAACATCCGCCAACTGCTCGGCAAGGTTCCACTCTTCGGTATCTGCCTCGGCCACCAACTGCTCTCGATTGCCCTGGGCGGCAGCACCTATAAACTGAAATTCGGTCATCGTGGTGGCAATCAGCCGGTACGACGTGGGGAGGGTCACAATGTCGAGATCACCTCGCAAAACCATGGTTTTGCGGTCGACGCCAGCACCCTGCAGGGCGATGCGGTTATCACGCACATCAACCTCAACGACAACACTGTTGAAGGCTTAAAGCATAAGACAATGCCGGCGTTTTCCGTACAGTATCATCCCGAGGCTTCACCGGGGCCGCACGACGCCAATTACCTGTTTGGTGAATTCATCAAGCTGATGAAAGACTCTAAAGCTTAAGGATAAGGGAGCTGGGTTAAGGGACAAGGGTTATGACTTAAGGGCTTCACCTTGAGCCATGAACCATGAACCGTGAACCATTGATAAAAATATGCCAAAAAGAACTGATATCAAGAAGATTCTCATCGTTGGTGCCGGGCCGATTGTTATCGGCCAGGCCTGCGAGTTTGACTATTCCGGGACCCAGGCCTGCAAGGCGTTGAAAGAGGAGGGCTACGAAGTCGTTCTTCTCAACTCCAACCCTGCAACGATCATGACCGATCCCGACTTTGCTGATCGCACCTACATCGAGCCGGTCAATCCTGAAACGCTGGCACGTATCATCGCCAAGGAAAGGCCGCAAGCCCTGTTGCCAACCCTCGGTGGCCAGACAGCTCTTAATTGTGCTGTTGCTGTCGCTAAAGACGGTACTCTCGAAAAATACAACGTTGAGCTGATCGGCGCGAAACTCCCGGCCATCGAAAAAGCCGAAGATCGTACCCTGTTCAAGGCGGCTATGGAGAACATCGGCATAGCTGTACCAAAATCCGGGCTGGCTCACAGTCGTGAAGAGGCGATTGAAGTTATCGAAAGCATTGGCTTTCCTGTCATTATTCGACCTTCCTTTACTCTCGGCGGCACCGGCGGCGGCATCGCCTACAACATGGAAGAGTACCTGCAGATCGCCATGTCCGGGATCGATGCTTCGCCAACCGATGAGGTCCTGGTTGAAGAATCAGTCATCGGCTGGAAAGAGTTCGAGCTTGAGGTCATGCGTGACACCGCCGATAACGTGGTCATTATCTGTTCTATCGAGAACCTCGACCCCATGGGTGTCCACACGGGAGACTCCATTACTGTCGCGCCGGCACAGACACTGACAGATAAAGAGTATCAACTGCTGCGTGATGCCTCGATCAGGATTATTCGTGAGATCGGTGTTGAAACGGGCGGCTCTAACATCCAGTTCGGCATCAATCCTGATGATGGCCGCATGGTTGTTATCGAAATGAATCCTCGTGTGTCGCGTTCTTCAGCGTTGGCCTCTAAAGCGACCGGCTTTCCGATCGCCAAGATCGCTGCCAAACTTTCGATCGGCTACACTCTTGATGAAATCCCCAACGACATCACCCGCGAGACTTACGCGTCTTTTGAGCCGACTATCGACTATGTGGTCACCAAGATGCCGCGCTTCACCTTCGAAAAGTTTCCTCAGGCCGACGCGACCTTGACGACCCAGATGAAGTCGGTCGGTGAGGCCATGTCGATTGGCCGCACCTTCAAGGAGAGCCTGCAGAAAGCCATGCGTTCACTGGAGATTGGTTCCTGTGGCTTCGAGAGCCGTTTCTTTGATGACGCTGAACTTAATCGTCGCACACTTGACGACTCGGAGATCCATGCTCTTGAGGAAAAGTTACGGGTCCCCAACTGGGAACGCCTCTGGTATGTCGCTGACGCCATGCGTGCAGGCTTGACGATCAACGAGATCTTCGCTTTAACGTATATTGATCGCTGGTTCCTGCATAAGATTGAGCAACTCGTGGCGATGGAGCAACGGCTACTCAGGGCAAAAGAGCTGCTGGAACAACCTGAGGGGGAAGTCTTCAAGACGTTGCTACGCGAAGCCAAGCAGATGGGCTTCTCGGATATGCGCCTGGCCAAACTCTGGAAGAGCCACGAAGACAAAGTCCGTACACTTCGTCACAAGCTCAACATCACGCCCGTCTACAAGCGGGTTGATACCTGCGGAGCGGAATTCGAAGCCTTTACCCCTTATCTTTACTCTTCATACGAAGAAGAATGCGAAGCGGCGCCCACGGATCGCAAGAAGATCATGATCCTCGGAGGTGGCCCAAACCGTATCGGCCAGGGTATCGAGTTTGATTACTGCTGCGTTCACGGCGTCTTTGCCCTCGGAGAAGATGGCTACGAGACCATCATGGTTAACTGTAACCCGGAGACGGTTTCAACCGACTATGACACCTCGGATCGCCTTTACTTTGAACCTTTAACCTTTGAGGACGTGCTTGAGATCGTTCATGTCGAGAAGCCTGAGGGCGTCATTGTACAGTTTGGCGGGCAGACGCCGCTTAAGCTCGCTGTTGCCCTGGAAAAGGCTGGCGTGCCGATCATTGGCACCACACCGGACGCGATCGACCGTGCTGAGGACCGTGAGCGTTTCCAGGAACTCCTGTACAAGCTGGGTTTGAAGCAGCCTGCAAACGGCATTGCTCGCTCGGTTCCAGAGTCGGAGAAGATCGCCGAGCGCGTTGGTTACCCTGTTGTTGTCAGACCAAGTTACGTATTGGGCGGGAGGGCCATGGAAATCGTTCACGACCTGCAGCAATTGCGTGACTACATGCAATATGCGGTAGAAGCATCTCCCGATCATCCGATCCTGGTCGATAAATTCCTGAGCCAGGCGATCGAGGTCGATGTAGACGCACTTTGTGACCGCGAGCAGGTTGTTATCGGCGGCATCATGCAACACATTGAGGAGGCGGGTATCCACTCTGGAGATTCAGCCTGTGTGCTTCCTCCCTATTCCCTGGACAAGTCGATCGTCGATGAGATTCGTCGTCAAACAGTCGCTCTGGCCCTTGAACTGGGTGTCTGCGGCCTGATGAATATCCAGTTTGCGGTGAAAGATGATGAGATCTTCCTGCTTGAGGTCAATCCCCGTGCCAGTCGGACATCGCCCTTTGTCTCCAAGGCGACCGGAAGGCCATTGGCCAAAATCGCCGCGCGCATTATGGCAGGGAAGACCCTGGCAGAGCTTGGAGTTTTAGAAGAGATTATCCCCGAACACATCTCTATCAAAGAGTCGGTCTTCCCCTTTACCAAGTTCCCCGGGGTCGATAGTCTGCTTGGACCTGAGATGAAGTCCACCGGCGAAGTCATGGGTATTGATTTTGAGTTCGGTAAAGCCTTTGCCAAGGCCCAACTGGGCGCGAATGTGCGCCTGCCGACTTCGGGCCAGGTTTTTGTCAGCGTCAAGGAAGAAGATAAAACAGCGATCGTTGAACCGGTGCTCAAACTGCGTGATGCAGGTTTCGAGATCGTCGCAACCAGCGGCACAGCGGCCTTCCTGCGCGCCTACGGAGTTCAGGCGGTTCCAATCAACAAGGTTAAGGAAGGGCGACCACACTGCGTAGACGCCATCAAGAACAACCAGATCACCCTGGTCTTCAATACGACCTTCGGAACCCAGTCGATCATTGACTCCTTTTCCATTCGTCGTTCAGCGCTTATGCACAACGTTGCCTACTTCACAACGGTCGCAGGAATACAGGCTGCGGCAGACGGGATTCTGGCCATGAAGCGTGAAAGTCTTGACGTTACGCCGATTCAGGAGTACTATCCCCAAAACGGGTAGACAACTACCCGTTTTTCATTATTTGAGATTCTACTGTTCGGGCGGGTTATCCTGCCCGAACAATTTTATTAATAAGCAAGGAAGAAACTGTTATGTCAGAAACCGTACCGATGACACCTGAGGGACACCAGAGACTTCAGGAAGAACTGAAACACTTGATCCGCGTTGAACGTCCCAAGGTTATTCAGGATATTGCTGAAGCCCGCGCTCATGGCGATCTTTCAGAGAACGCCGAGTATGATGCTGCTAAAGAGCGCCAAGGCTTTGTTGAGGGTCGGATTTCTGAGATCAACGGTAAGATGGCCCGCTGCCAGGTTATCGATCCTTCAGAGATGGACACCGATAAAATCGTGTTCGGTGCAACCGTCAAACTGTTTGATGTCGAGTCAGAGAGTGAAGTGACTTACCGCATCGTCGGGCAGGATGAGGCGGACATCAAGGCTGGACTGATTTCTATCAACAGCCCGGTCGCCAAGGCCTTGATCGGTCATCGTGTTGATGATGAGGTGAACATCAAGGTCCCATCAGGTATCAGAACTTACGAAATCATTGATATCAATTACGTTTAAATGGAGTCTCGCAAATGTCTGTAATCACTAAAGATATGACCTTTCACGAAGTTATGCAAAAAAGCCCTGAAGTTGTAAAAGTTCTCGGGTCCTTCAACCTTGGCTGCGTTGGCTGCATGGGCGCCATAAATGAAACCCTCGAGCAGGGGGCTACGGCTCACGGTCTTGATGTTGAAGATTTGCTCACAGCTTTGAACGCAATATTTTAACGCACCAGAAGTAGGCGCCTCTAGGCGAAGACGCTAAGGTTAAGTGAAAGACGCAAAGAACCCTTTTGCATGCTTCTGGGTTTGAGTTTTGTCGTCCTGACCCTCGACCCTAGGTTGATTCTCAAGTTTTCCCCTTTGCGTCTTTGTTGCATTTCCTTGGCGTCTTTGCGTTACGCTTTTACGGTTCCGGTACTAATAACCTTTTGGGGTGGCGGAGATGACCAAGGCGTCCACAGACCAATCTCACCAAAACCTATCCACCCCCGTTGTTCATCTTAAAGGGGTTGGCCCTCGTGTCGCAGAAAAACTAGCCAAGCTGGATATCCACACTGTAGAAGATCTCCTCTACGTCCTGCCTCACCGTTACGAAGATCGTCGACAATTCAGAAAGATAGCTCACTTGCGTGATGGAGTACATGAAGTCTTTTCCGGGGAGATTCTGGCCTGTGGAGAGGCCACAACTTCGCGTGCGCGTCGCAAGCTCTTTGAAGCTGTCGTAAGTGATGGGTCCGGACAAATCATCCTTAAGTGGTTTCACTATCGCAAAGGCAGCATGGAGAAACGTTTCGCTGTCGGCAGGCGAGCTGTCTTTACGGGAGAGGTGAAGCGCTACGGGGCAACACGAGAAATCCATCACCCCGACACCGAGTTCCTCGCTAAAGGCCAATCCCTTGCTGACTATCAAAGCTCAGACCCCCTGGCTTTTGGCAGGATATTGCCCGTATATCCACTCACCGAGGGATTGACTCAGTATGCAGCTCGAAAAATATGGAAGCAGGCAGTCGACAGCTACGCAGCCTGTGTCCAGTCCCATCTGCCTGCTGATATGATCCGCAAGCACCAGCTACAGCCTCTTTCTGAGGCCTTGCAACAGATTCATTGGCCTTCGAACGACACAAACATCGACGATCTTGAGAAGAGCAGTAATCCGGCACTCCGATCGCTGGTTTACGACGAGTTTTTCTTTTTGGAGTTGGGATTAGCTCTTAAGCGTCGTGGTGTTGTCCTTGAGGAAGGAATTCCTTTTAATGTCACCCATAAATACACCAAGCTCCTCGCTGCAACCTTGCCATATCGACTAACAGGAGCTCAACGCCGCGTTCTCGGCGAAATAAAACAGGATCTGATGTCTCCACATCCAATGAATCGATTGATCCAGGGCGACGTTGGTTGCGGGAAGACGATCGTCGCTTTAATGGCAGCATTGGTGGCAATCGAGAATGATACCCAGGTGGCGGTTGTGGCACCAACGGAGATCCTTGCGGAGCAGCACTATCTGCAATTTCATGTTTGGTTTGAGCAGCTGGGTCTAAAGACCGCTCTTCTGCGTGGCAAGATGCCCGCTGCTGAAAAGCGTGAGCTTGTCGAATCATTAAGGGCAGGGGAGATCCACTTGGTAGTCGGCACCCATGCCGTACTTCAGGAAGGTGTTGAATTCAAGAAGCTCGGTCTTGGTATTATTGACGAACAGCACCGCTTCGGAGTTCGACAGCGCGCGGTGCTGAGAGGGAAAGGCAGCAATCCTCACATTCTGGTAATGACAGCGACTCCTATCCCGAGGACACTGTCGCTTACCGTTTATGGCGACCTGGCATTATCTGTGATCGACGAAATGCCCCCAGGGCGCACGCCTGTTGAGACAGTTGTTGCTTCAGAAGCCCAAAGAGGGCGTGTCTACAGTCGTCTAAGGCAGGAGATCGAGCAGGGCAACCAGGCCTACATCGTTTATCCTCTTGTTGAAGAGTCCGAGAAGAGTGACCTTTTGGCAGCGACAGAAGGCGCAGAACAGCTCAAAAACGAGGTCTTCCCTCAAGCGCGACTCGGTTTACTGCACGGCCGGATGAAGCCGGCAGAAAAAGAAGAAGTCATGGTTCGCTTCAAGGCTCACGAAATTGACATCCTGGTGGCCACCACGGT
>JAOUDB010000536.1 GCA_029859485.1 Desulfuromonadales bacterium
CTGGTTATCGCCCTCTCCCTCGATGCGACGAACGGCACCGACACCGAACTTGATGTGTCGAACCTGCAAGCCGATACGCAGGCCCTCTTCGGCATCAGGAACGATACGAACGTCATCGTCATCGAGAAAGGGGTCTTCTTCTGAAAAATCAGGTTCGGCCTGGTCAAAGAGAGAGGCCAGATTATGATTGGCGGTTTTCTGCAGACCGCTCGAGGCAGGCTGAGCAAGCAAGTGATCAGGGATTTCTGCGAGGAAACGACTGGGTGGATTGAACTGGTAATCACCAAAGATCCGTCGGCGACGGGCGTGGGTCAGGTAAAGCTTCTCCATGGCGCGGGTCATGCCGACATAGCAGAGGCGGCGTTCTTCTTCAAGCTCTTCCGGGCCATTGGCGGATCGGCTATGGGGGAAAAGGTCCTCTTCCATGCCAACCATGAAGACCAAAGGAAACTCAAGGCCCTTCGCCGCATGCAAGGTCATCAGGGTCACCCGGTCGAGACTCTGATCATAAGAATCGAGATCGGTGATCAACGCAACCTGTTCCAGGTAATCCTGCAAGGTGCCTTCCTTGGCGAAGTGTTCTTCCATTCCCGCCAGAAGTTGCTGCAGGTTGTCCATGCGGTTGCGCGCTTCTTCGGTTTTCTCCATGCGAAACTGTGGACCGTAACCCGTCTCTTCGATCAATTCCGCGGTGAGCTGCGGATAGGGGGTTTCGCTGGCACGTTGTTGAAAGTCGTCGATCAGGTCAACAAAGGCTTTGACCTTGGTTGCGGCCGCACCTTTTAAAGCACTGCGCTCCAAAGCCTTTTTGCAGGCCGGCAAAAAGCCTCCGGCTTCTGTTTCAAAGGGAGCGATCTTATTGACGGTGACTCCACCGATACCACGCGCGGGAACGTTGATGATGCGCCGGGCCGAGACCGAATCCGCCGGGTTACTGATAATCCTCAGGTAGGCGAGGATATCCTTGATCTCCATGCGCGAGTAGAACTTCACCCCGCCAAACATGACGTAAGGAATCCGCTCGTTGCGCAACGACTCCTCGATCACCCGCGACTGGGCATTGGTGCGATAGAAGACAGCAATGTCGCGCAAGCGCCGACCGTTGCGCTTGAGGCGATTGATTTCACCGGCCAGGTAACGCCCTTCTTCGAGGTCGTCAGGCAGGGTTTCGAGGGTCACACCCTCTCCGACATCATTCTCGGTCCAGAGCTTCTTTATCTTGCGGCCGGTATTATTGGCAACCACGGCATCAGCAGCATCAAGAATCGTCTTAGTTGAGCGGTAATTCTGTTCGAGGCGGATCGTTTCACAACCGGGGTAATCGCGTTCAAACCCGAGGATGTTACCGACTTCTGCGCCACGCCAGCGATAGATCGACTGATCATCGTCACCGACCACGCAGAGATTGCCGTGCCCCGAGGCGAGCAGATGCACCAACCGGTACTGGACCTGGTTGGTGTCCTGGAATTCATCAACGAGGATATAGTGGAAACGCTGGCGATATTTTTCCAACACCTCGGGATGATCTTCTAAGAGCCGCACCACCTGCATCAACAGATCACCAAAGTCGAGCGCATTGGCCTGCTTCAGGCGTTCCTGGTAAAGAGCGTAGATGCGAGTGATCTGCTCGGCCTGGTAATCACCGTCATCAAGCTGGTCCGGCCAGATGCCACGATTTTTGGCCCGGTCGATGGCGGCAGCGACCGCACGGGGCTTGAGAGCCTTATCGTCAATACCGAGTTCCTGCAGAAGGGTTTTGAGCAGACGTTCCTGATCCTGATCATCGTAGATGGTGAAATTACGCTTGAAACCGAGAATCTCGATCTCCTGGCGCAAAATCCGCACGCAGGTGGCATGGAAGGTGCTGACCCAGAGTCCCTTGGGATCACCGAGCAGCTCTTCGAGTCGCTCCCTCATCTCACCCGCGGCCTTGTTGGTAAAGGTCACGGCGAGGATCTGCCAGGGGTCAACCTTGTATTGTGTTATCAACCAGGCGATCCGATGCGTGAGGGCACGGGTTTTACCGGAACCGGCCCCGGCCAGCAACAGCAGCGGGCCGGTATCGTGCTTGACCGCCAGCTGTTGCATCGGATTGAGTTGGGCGAGGAGGTCTGTCACGCTAGTTGTCCTCGAGAGTACGGGTCATCAGGGCCCGATTGTATGCAGCGACAATATCACGCCGCGAGATGATCCCCACCAGTTTGCGGTGAGTTTCACGGTCGACCACCGGTACCTGTTCAATATTGCGGTAACCGATCTTGCGCATGGTCTGATCAAGATCCTCATCGGCATGAGCCGTGATCACCTTGGTCGTTGCCAGCTCCTTGACCACCACCAGATCCATCAGGTCATGTTCAAAAACCACACCCATAAAATCCTGCACCGAGATAATCCCGGCCAGCTCTCCCTGGGCATTCACCAGGGGGAAATTGGTGTGCTTGGCCTGCTCTATGAAACTGGCAAACTGGCCC
>JAOUDB010000537.1 GCA_029859485.1 Desulfuromonadales bacterium
AGGCGTCATCAAGTTTCATCTTGATTTCCGTGCAGGCCCCGCGCCAGAAGAGAGTCTTCTTCTGGAGTTAAATGCCTGGCGCACCAGTTTCCTTGAGCTTGGCCTGATCGGGCAGGACCCGGAACGTTACGAAGGCTACGGTTTTGGCAACCTCAGCCGCCGCCTGCCCGGCCAGAAGGAGAATGCTTTTTTAATCATCGGCACCCAAACCGGTCACCTGAACGCGTTACAGGCGAACCATTACGCCACGGTCCTGCAATGCAACCCCGCGAAAAACCAGCTGCAGGCCACAGGGCAGATCAAGCCGTCATCTGAAGCCCTCTCACACGGCATTCTTTATCAGATCAACCCTCAAATCCACTGGGTCATGCATCTGCACAGCCCGGACATTTTCAACAATTACAGAAGTTTGGTTCTTCCGTGTACCGATCCTTCTGCCGCCTATGGCACACCGGAAATGGCCTCTGCAATCGAAGCCCTGGCAAAAGAGCAGCAAGACGGCCATTCCTCTCTCCTGGTCATGGGAGGCCATCAAGACGGTATGCTGGCCTACGGTTCTGATGCAGACGCAACCGGCGGGCTTGTCATAAGAACCCTGAACAGAGCATTACAGAACGCACCTTAACAAACGCTGCAAGCGACACAGGCGCAGCAATGATCTTGAGATTGTTTTTCTGAGGGCACTTTAAGTGTAGTGAATTATCCTGTCACACTCCTCTTGCAGGCTTACCCACAGATTGTTATCTTTGCTTGTCGAACTCAACCGGACCTGGAAAAATCACATCTCCTGACGCCACTGATGCGGGTTCAACCTCTTTTTCGGAGTTCATCATGACTGCTGCACCAGAACTACCCTGGCTTTTCGCCGCCCTGTCCGTCGGCTTTTTCTTCGGACTCCTGCCAGCCATCATGCTGATAAAAACACGCAGCGAAGCGGCAAGGATGTCAGGACGACAGGAACTCTCTACAGAGTTGGCAATTTTAGAGGAACGCCTGTCCGGCCGTGAGGTGCAACTGCGTCAGCAGGTTGCCGAGTTAGCCGAGCAGCAAGATCAGGTGGGAAAGCTCCAAGAAGAGAAGACCCTGCTGGAAAGGGAGAAAGTGCGGCTCGGCACAGAACTCAAGGAGGAGATTCGTCGTTCTGGTGAGAATCTCAAAGTCCTGAATGACACCAGGCAAGAGATGCAGGTTCAATTTGAGAATCTGGCCAACCAGATTTTTACCGAGAAGACAAAGACCTTTGCCGACCAGAGCAAAGCCAACCTGGCCACAATCCTGACACCTTTCAAAGAGAAGATTGCCGAATTCGAGAAAAAAGTCACCGACGTTTACACCACCGAAGGCAAAGAACGCCACTCGCTGATCAAAGAAGTACAACGTCTTCAGGAGTTGAACCAGAAGATCGGTGAAGATGCCGAGAACCTGACCAAAGCACTCAAGGGTGACACCAAGACGCAGGGCACCTGGGGTGAGATTATCCTGGAACGCATCCTCGAGGAATCCGGCCTGCGTAGAGGTCTCGAATATGACACACAAGGCGGCTTCAGAGATGGCGAAGGCAAACTACTGAAACCCGATGTCATTGTTCATCTTCCGGAAGAGAAGGACATCATCATCGACTCAAAGGTTTCCCTGGTTGCCTATGAGAAATATATGCGTGCGGTAACGGATGAGGACCGCGACCGGGCGGTCAAAGAACACCTGATGTCTATCAATGGCCACCTGAAAGGCCTGGAGTCTAAAAAGTACGATGAACTGCCGGGCGTGAAGAGCCTGGACTTTGTCCTCATGTTCGTGCCGATCGAAGGCGCCTTCATGCTGGCGATCGACAAAGACAGTGAGATTTTTCGTAAGGCCTTTGACCAGAGCATCATGATCGTCAGCCCTTCCACCCTGCTGGTGACCTTACGTACGATCCAGAACATCTGGCGTTACGAGCACCAGAACAAGAATGCCCTCGAGATTGCCGACAAAGCCGGCAACCTCTACGACAAGTTCGTGGGTTTCGTGGCAGACCTGGAAAAGATCGGCGACCAGATCGACAACACACGCAAAGCCTACGATGGCGCTCACAATAAATTGACCAGCGGCAAAGGCAACCTGATCTCCAGGGTTCAGGGTTTGATCGATCTTGGCGTCAAAAGTCGTAAGCAGCTGTCAGCGTCGGTTTTACAGGATGCTGAAGTGGGGGGGAATTTGGTTGAGGGTGGTGAGGGGGAGGTGGAAAGTTAGTCCGAAATTTGGATTTGAGGTGACAACTGATTTTTCTGGATGACCTTAGCGTTAGCGGGTTGAAAAGATTTCCTTTTCTCACCCCGTTTGCCGTCGCCGGAGACGAAAAGATTAAAGACGATCAGCAGGACGAACTGTTTGAGCGCAGCGAGTTTTCGTCCGGCCGTCTTTAATCTTTTTGACTCCGGGCAATAATTATGGTGCCACAATGGGTTTCATATTGTGTCACCATAATTA
>JAOUDB010000538.1 GCA_029859485.1 Desulfuromonadales bacterium
AATCAACCGACAGCGCTCGGAACAAAATGGCCTGTCCGGGTTGTCTTGCCAGGCCACTGGTTGGCGACACTGCGGGCATTTAATTTCTGGACACATAGAAAAACTCCGTAAAAACAAATTACCACGGCGCCGTAAAAGCAGGCAACCGCAGGCGGACAATAAAGCAGATAAAGAGACAGGATTCCAGCTAAAACTGGAATCCTGTTCGACACTCTCTTTCAGACAAGGCTTCAGTCCAGGAAGATAAACCTAGAGATTATCTTCTACTGGTTCTTAACCAGACTGTCAATCTCACCCGCCACCTTTTTGCTTAATTCAGCGACCAGAAGGCTCTCCGCTTCAACCAGGGCAGCATAGCCAGGCCCCTGCAATGGCTGACTCAAGGTGGTTTTCCCTCCTGCAAGAAATTCCTTACCTTCTGCATCAGCAACGGCCCAGCGAACATCAAGCACGGCATCTCCACCCAGAGAGCCATCAAAGCGCTGGATGTCTATCACGACCCGGTAGGTGGGCGTGAAATAATTCAACCAGGGGAAGGTTACAACTTTTTTCACGTCGAGTAGTGCGCCCAGGTTGTCTCCCAGGACCATAGCAAGATCCCTTTCGAGTACACCGGCCCAACGGTTAAACTCATCAAACTCGTACTGATTGCCATGCTGGCGGGTTGCAACTTGCGAACGCTTGAGACTGTCCGGGATTGTAACTGGACCGATTCCCAGTCTTACCTCTGGATGAGAAGAGATCGCATTGACTTCACCCAACTGCTCCATGGTCAAAAGGCTATAGTAGGTGACCTCTGGAGACTTGCGTCCGATACAACCGGCCAGCAAGAGCAAGCAACAAACCAACAGCGTCCATTTATTCATAGTCTTACCGATCATTTCTTGCCTCCCTCTTTGCCAAGGAGCAATGCTTGTGGGTCACGCTCCAGATACTCCAGCAACGATCGAATAGATCGGATCGCCATCGATAGTTCATTGGTGACCTGCCGAGCGTTGTAGCTCAACGCAGAATCCGGCCCCAATGTTGACTCCACGCCCTTCATTGCTTCCTGCATTTGGTCAAGCGCAGCGTTGATTTTCGGAACCGTCTCCTGGTTGATGTTCCCCGACATATCCTTGATCTCATCGAGGGTTTTGGTCAACGACTCGACGGCGAGCTGCAAATCCATGCCGATCTTGTCAAAGGGTACCTTCTCAAACTTTTTGAGGATGTTATCAACCCGGTTAACAATCTGCTCAAACGGTGCGGAGATTGTCGGGAAAACCGTATAGCCTTGCTCAGTCATTAACTCTTTCGGCGGTGCATCCGGATAATTGGCGAGGTCAACAAAAAGCTGACCAGTTAAAAGGTTTCCGGTTTTTAGTTGAGCTCGGAAACCTCTTGCGACCAACTCCTTTACCACCATGTTCCTCCCCTGTTTGTCCTTTTGAGTCGCTTCAATTTCTTCAGCTTTTGCTGTACCCCGGGCAACTTTACCCTCTTCTGTTATCAGCAGGTTCAAACGCTCAGGCTCAAAATACACCAAAACAGGAATCAGGAATTCGAGAGTGGTCTGATCAAACAGCAGTTCAACCTTGACCACTTCGCCAACCTTGATTCCAAGGATTTCGACCGGAGCTCCTGGCGACAGGCCACGAACGCTCTGATTAAAATACATCAGGTAATATTGCTTGATGTTGTAGGTCACTTCGTTACTTGCGTCCCGGTCCTCGTAAAGCAAAAAGTCCTTGTCCTCTTCGGCCTGTTCCCCCTGTTGCGCATGTTCAGGCAGGTCGAAGGCGACCCCTCCCAACATGATCGAAACCAGGGATTGCGTATCCATCTTAATGCCAGTGGCGTCCATGGTAAAATCGACGCCACTGGCGTTCCAGAAGCGCGTATTGTCTGTTACCTTCTTATGAAAAGGGTCTCTAATAAAAACTTTAAAAAGAACAGCCTCGGCCGTTTCGTCAAAATCGTAGTCAACCACTTGGCCAACCTTGATGCCACGGTAGTAAATTGGCGAGCCCAGATCAAGTGATCCGAGTTCTTTTGATTTAAGGACAAAATGACGGCCAGGAAGATCTGCGGTCAGAATCGGTGGTTTCTCCAGCCCCTTGTAATGAGTTTGCTTCTTGCCTTCGGTTGACGGGTTGCAACCGATATAAGCTCCAGACAAGAGAGTCCCCAGCCCAGAGATTTCACCAGCAGCTACCGTGGCGCGAACCACCCAGAATTGGGTTTTGTCGGTCAGATAAGAACTGGCATTATTGGTCATCTCAACGGTGGCGACAACCCCGCTTGCATCGTCATTCAGTTCGAGTTTGGTCACTTTGCCAACGTCGACATCCTTGAATTTAACCGCGGTCTTTCCCGCCACAAGGCCATCGGCAGTTTCAAAGGTGATGGTAATCTCGGGGCCTTTTTCAGACATTGCCTTGAAGGTCAGCCAACCACCAATCAGCAGGGCGATAATTGGCACCA
>JAOUDB010000094.1 GCA_029859485.1 Desulfuromonadales bacterium
TATCCGAAATCTTGGCGTTACTGAACATCGCTGGCTATATCCAAGTGAACTTCCGGAATTCTCGATCCTTCCTGCCGATCAACCGATCATCGATCGCCTGATTGACCCTTCCCGTTAGAAGAAAAGCTCCTTCTGTTGAGATTACTCTTGTTTTAAAACACCATTTTTAAAATCTCTGCCTGGCTTTGGTTTAATCTCTTTAAGTTGGCCTGTTAGCTGTCATTAAAGAGTCTTGTAGGGAGAGAAGCACCCAACAAATGGGATTTTTTACAACCTCAAACAGGGTCAATTTAAAAACTTTTTTCAGCAAACTGTTGACAATAATAAAACAGCGTATTATTTTGGTTACCAGCTAGTTCGTTTTCTGTTTTTTTTGATTCCATTAAGGAGTTACGCGTGCCCTCCAGAGATAAGGAATCCTATTCTATACAGGCTGTTGAAAACGCTCTCGATGTTCTGGAAGCACTCAGTGAAATTGATGACGATGTACGCATCAGTCAGCTGAGTGAGAAACTTGCAATGAACAAGACGAGCGTTTTTCGTTTACTGGCAACTTTTGAAAATCGTGGCTATGTTGAGCGTGAGGAACAATCGGGCAAATACCGACTGGGTCTTTCTGCTTATGAAATCGGTCAGAAGTTTCTTTCTCGCATGGGCCTCTTGAGACATGCGAAACCCCTTATCGAACGCCTGGCCAGGGGGTGCAATGAAGCTGTCTATGTTGCTGTACGTCGTCGTAAGGAAGTTCTTTTCCTGGATATGGTTGATACCACCCAGAAGGTTAAAATAGTTTCTCTGGTTGGTAAACGTTTTCCCCTTGAGACCAGCGCCGCCGGTCAGGTCCTTTTGGCCATGAAGAATGGCCAGAGTCTGAAGCCTGCTCAGGGAGCTCCCGCAGATCTCAGTCAATTTACAAATATTTGTCGCCAGGGCTATGCACTGGATTCCGGAGCCCTCGGTGAAGGTATTGCCAGCGTGGCCGCACCGCTCTTTGGCAGCGGCGGTAAACTTCACGGCGTTCTCTGTGTCGTCGGGCCCGAGTACCGTCTTTCTCCAGAAGTTATCGAAAGTCAGATTATCAGTCCTATGTTTGATACCTGCGGCATAATCTCCTCCAAGTTGGGCTGGCACTCCCCTTATGTGCCCCGTAACCTGACCTGAATGTCCTCTTGGTATCTTCCCTTGCCTGCTGCAGAGTTCATGTTTGCCATTCACTTTCTACAGTAAGTGTTCTGACTCTCCTAAGGGATTGCTCTCTCTGTGCGATTGATGATAAATTAATCCCCAGATGTTAACCTCTCTCTTTCAATTGTGCGCTTATATCCTATGCCTCTGATCAAACAATTACAGGAAACAGAACCGTTCAAAGATCTCCCTGAATCTGTTTTTAGCGAATTGCGAGAGGCTGCTGTCCTGAAAAAATATCCGGCCAATCATGACATCTTCAAGCAGAACGATTCACCCACAGGTTACCTGTACGTTATTAAGGAAGGGTTGATTACGATCACCCTGGTTTCACCGGGTGGGATCGACATGGTGGTTGATTATCGCAAGGAAGGACAGTTTTTTGGTGGTACGCCGATCTTTACCGGCGAGCCTTATGCCGGCGGCGCACGGACAGTCAAGCCCACGGTCTGTTATCTCATCCCCGCTGAAATTCTCCAGCGCTTGCAAAAAGATAATCCGCAGCTGGTGACTTTCTTTACCAGTGCAGTCCTTTCACGGGTTCGTAAGCTCTATTCAGAAATTGTTACGGAGCACTCCGGTTCTGCACTGAACCAGATGGAGGCCTTTCCTTTTAAAAAGCGACTCTCTGAGATCATGACTTCGCCTGCGTTGACTTGCTCTCCGGAAGTGACTGTGAAAAACGTTGCACGGCGATTGACCGAGCACAATGTTAGTTTCCTGGTCGTTGTTGATGAGCGAAATACGCCTGTTGGTGTCGTCACAGGCAGCGATCTTGTCGCCAAGGTGCTTGCTCCGGAAAATGTCGATATAGAGTCGCTGGTGGTCGAGGATGTCATGCGCGCCAAGCCCAAAACCATGACTCCTGAAACCTATATGTACGAAGCGATGGCATACATGACCCGGCACGGTTTGAATTACCTGCCTATTGTCGATCGTGAACAGTTGGTCGGCGTTATCACGCCGAGGGACTTGCTGCGTTATCGCTCCCAGAAAGCACTGCTTCTTCTAGGTAATATCAAGGAAGAGGCGACTATCGAGGGGCTTGCTTCCATTCACAAGGAGATGGTGCGTGTCGCGCGGGCGTTGCTATCTGAAACACGCAGCACCCCCGAGGTTATGGAGATACTGTCTCATATACACCATGCCATCATCCGTCGCACCTTTCAGATCTGTCTCACGGAGATGGCCGCAGAAGGGCTGACGCCTCCCGATATCCGTTACTGCTTCCTGATTATGGGGAGTGCCGGCCGCAAGGAGATGTTGTTATATCCTGATCAGGACAACGGCTTTATCTTTGAGGATTTTGCCGACTCCAGACAGGCGGAGGTTGATGCGTTTTTTATCCCCTTCAGCGAAAAGCTCAATAGTGCCCTGGCTGACGTTGGTTATCCACTTTGTGATGGTGGTGTCATGGTGCGGAACCAGGAGTGGCGAGGACGTTTGTGTGATTGGCAGACGCGGATCAATAGCTGGTTGCTCGATCCGGAGCCTACGCATGTCAGGAATTCATCGATTTTCTTTGATTTTTTACCCTTGTTCGGGGACGTGGAGTTGGCTCATCATCTGCGTGATATCGTCACCAAAGGGATTGAGGTTCACCAGGGGTTCCTCTACCACATGATGACCCTTGATCTGCGTTACAAGGTCCCACTCGGTCTACTCGGCCGCTTCCAATTGGAGAAGGACGGCAATAACGCCGGTCACCTCTCCGTCAAATACGGCGGTTGTGTCTACATCGTTGATTGCGTCAGGATGTTTGCCCTTGAGCGGGGAGTGCAGGCAATCTCAACGATGGACAGGCTGCAGATGCTGGTCGACGAAAATGTCTTTGCCGTGGAAACGGCAGAACATATCAGGGCTGCATTTGAAGCTCTGATCTTCTTGCGGCTTCGTCATGAGATCGGCCTGATCGAGGCCGGTCAAACACCCTCACATTTTCTTGACCCTCATCTGTTGAGCAAGACTGAACAGGATCTTCTTAAAGAATCTTTTCAAGCTGTTGCAAAACTTCAGGATGCCAGTAAAAGGCACTTTTCCCGCACACCTTTCTAGAGTTTTTCCGTTCCACTCATAAAAATCTTTAAAGTTGGGGTTGAAGCTGAAGAGTCTTTTTTCTCCTGTTGCTCAGCCAGACCCCACTGAAAACCAGACCACATGCGAACCATTGTGTTGTGTTGAGGGTATCGCCAAGGATCAGCATGCCAAGCAGAACACTAAAAACCGGGATCAGATTAACAAAGCCGGCGGCCTGGCTTGCCGGAATGCGACTAACACTATAATTGTAACAACCGTAGGCTCCAAAAGTGATAAAAGTCCCGAGATAGGTGATTGCCAGCAATGGTTGAGTGCTCCAGTGAGCCGGGAAGCCAACATCGGGGAGCAGAAGGAAGGGAAAGAAAAAGAGGCTACCTACAAAGGCTTGGAAAGCTGTCAGAAACAGTGGCGGATAGTTGTTGGTCAAGTGTTTTAGCGAGACGGTATAGCCTGCTGCGCAAACCATCGCCAGGAATTCGTAGAAATTGCCGAGCAGTGGGTTGGGTGCGTTACGGTTCGTTTCGCCGGCCAGACCCAGCCAGCAGGCACCGATAATCGCCAGCCCGAATCCGATCAGGGTTTGCCTGGAGACCTGCTCTTTAAGGGTTGCCCAGGCGAGGATTGCGACGAGCAACGGCAGCATGGCCGTGATCATGCCGGCTTGGGAAGCGCTGGTTAGCTCCAGGGCCTTGGCTTCAAAGAGGAAGTAAAGACAGGGCTCGCAGACAGCCATGGCCAAGAGATATTTAATGTCCTGACGCCGCCAGTTGAGTTTGCGGAAAGATGGGATGAAAACTACAAAACAAAGGCTGGCAATCAGCATCCTGCCAAAGATAACCTGCATCGGATGATAGCCACGGAAGGCAAGCTTGAGGGCGACAAAAGAGCTGGCCCAGAGAAGCATGGCCAGAATCAGGCTTGCGAAAGGAAGTATGTGGCGTGTTTCTTTATCCACAAAAAGGCTCCTTAGCCTTTACGGGCATTTCTGGTGCTGCGTTAAGTGTCGTAACGGGGATCGTTTGTGCCCGCTAAGGGAGAGCATTATTGTTGATCTTACTAAAAAAGGAAAGAGACAACCTGCTGATTACCTGTTTGATGTATTTGTTGATTGTTCTTCTTATCTATAGCGCACAGGAATAAACTTTGTTTTGATGATCTTCTCCTTGGTTTCAGTCAGACATTTTTACTGACATAACAACGGTCACCATGTTACAAAATCGGCGTTTCCCACTTAATGAGGCATAAAAGCAAATGACCAAACTGACTGATAAAGGTCGCGGTATCCGCGACATGTTCGATCGGATCGCACCACGCTACGATCTCCTGAATCGGCTCCTGTCGTTGGGAATCGACCGGCGTTGGCGGCGCTTTGCAGTACGGCAGCTCTCTGTGCCTGAAGGTGGGATGGTTCTGGATATTGCAACCGGGACCGGGGATGTGGCTCTGGAGATCGGTCGTCAGACTGATTCTTCGGTCAAAATTGTTGGTTCCGATTTTACCCAAGGGATGCTGGTTCTGGGGCGGGACAAGGCCGCTGAATCACCCTACAGCGATCGAATCCTGATGGTCAATGCGCCCTGCGAATCGATGCCGCATCCGGACGCGATCTTCGACGGAATTACGATCGCTTTTGGTATCCGAAATGTTGTCGATCGTCAGAAAGGGCTCAGTGAGATGGTCCGTGTTCTCAAGCCGGGCGGCCGGGCGGTGATCCTCGAATTTGCGACCCCTCTCAACAGTTTCTTCCGTGCAGTGTATCACTTCTACTTTCTGCGCGTATTGCCATGGTTGGGGGGGGTGATCTCCCAGCGCAGCGCCTACCAGTATCTTCCTGATTCCGTTATGGAATTTCCTGATCGTGAGAGTTTCAAGGCGATGATGGAGGATGCGGGATTTGTCGATGTCAAGATCCACGATCTGACCGGTGGCATTGCCGCGGTGCATGTCGGAACAAAGGCCTGAATCACTTCTCTTCCGGTGGGTTTCTGGTGCCATCTCCTCCCCAGAGAATCTGAGGATCTTCGAGCAGCTTAAAGGGTAACCCTAGCACCCGTCTGAGCAAGCCTATGGTCGGCTCAGTCAGTGTGTCGAGAGGCATTGCGTTGACAGAAAAATCCCCAATCTTACCTTCCACTGAAAAATGGGCGGTCAGCAGAGCCTTGTCCTCTCCGGTTAAAAGCCATCCGGCGATCGGGACACTTGAAACGATCTTGTCTACCGTCCCGAGAGGATGAATTGCGACCTGAAAATCCCCCACCTTGTTCACCAGATTAAGTTCTCCCATGTACGACTGGTTCATCGCTTCGCTTTCAATCTTTAAATCTTCTGTTCCAAGCACACCTTTATCCAACGTGAAGTGGCCTGTCAGTTTGTTAAACGGCATGCCTTCCTGATCCATGTCGGGCAACTGAAAAGCGAATAACTGGGAGACATTCAATAGGGAGAAAATCTTGCTTAAAACCGGGAATTCGTGCAGTACGCCGTCATGCACCAGAATGCTGAAGTTGCCATAGGACGAGGGTAGGTAGTTGGCGCCGACCTCTCCGTTGACGAAAAAGTCTCCGTCCAGTTTGCCGCGTAAAATGTTCTTCTGATTAAGTAATTCACGATAGACCTGAAGGGCATCCACATCTTCGGCATGACCAGTGACTTTCAGCATGGTCGGTTGGTCAATGGTAGAAAAGGTTGTGATCACCTGTGCATTGCAGGAGCCTTCTCCGACCGAGAAGTGAAGAGGGTGGATGATCAGGCGTTCGCGGGTGGGTGTGATGGTTGCGGTCGCATCGTGAAAATTCATTCCGTATAAATTGCCGCTTTTTGCCTGGGCCTTAATTGTGACATGACTCGCTGCTTGAGCGTCCTTGTCCTTTGCCTCAAGGTGCTCTTTTGGCGTGGTGGTGTGATCTGTCCATAAACCGACGATCTCACCGACGTTGGCAAAATCGGAGGTGATGTCGAGCAACACATCATAAGGCGGGTGAAAAGAAATTGTTCCTTGAATCGAAGCATTCGTTCCTCCATCGAGGCGAACATCAACGGGTGCAAAAATAAGCCCGTCACGGTCTATTTCCAGGTGGCCGTCAACGTCACGCAGCAGCGCTTTCTCGGATTTGAAGAGTAGGTCGTTGGCGTGAATAGTTTTCGCATTGGCATCCAGAAGCAGGCGTGGTTTGGAGAAGTCGATGACCTGTGCCTGCACCGTGAGAGGAGACTTGCCAATGTGAACCTGCAGGTCTTTTGCGATCATGCCTGTGTCAGTGAGTTTGATGCGGCCGTTGATATGGCTTAAGTCAGCGATGAATCTTGTCGCGTGAAGCCCGGCATCGCGCAGAGTCAGGGTCATTTCAGGGAGATTGTCTTGTGGTCGTGCCCGTTGACTGATGCTCAGATCAGCCTGACCATGAAGTTTCAGCTTCTTCAAAAGCGGTAAGCTTCCAGTTACCCGGGCCAGTTCGTTAACGGTCAGGAGAGCATCAATCGCAAGGCTATCTGGTTCTGCTGGCAGGTAGCTGCCCGAGACATGTCCTTTGAGGGAGGACCATGTAAGAGAGCCATGGTCGAGGCTGATTTTTTGTGGTGTTATGGTGCTGTGCAGCGCCAGCTGGTCTTCTGCGCCAGGCGATAACTCAAGCCCTGAAGAGTGTTTGATGTTGAGCTGCGACAGGTCTGCCTGCAGGTCCAGGTTGAGTCGGTCCAGAGGCCCTTCGAGGTGACCTTTTATCTCGATTTCGCCACTTGTTTGCAGAAGGTCCTGCCGAATTTGCCACTCTTTCAGGAAAGCTTGAATCTGCATCTTTCCGTTCATATCCAGCGTAGATAGAAGCAGATTCTCAGTGCCGAGTTCACCGGCACCCTCGATGGTCAATTGGGTCGAACCGAGTCTCCCCTTGCCATTATCGATTTGCCATTTGTCACCGTTTATGTCGAATGCTAAGGAGTCGAGCTCGGCATCAGGACCGTTCTGTATGGTCCAGCCGATATTTAGTAAAGTTCCCTTGAATGTCTCAAGTTGCCATTTTGGTGCTTGCCCGAGGTTCTTTTGGAAGAGGATCTGTGACTGTCTGATCTCTGCGGAGCCCTGATCCTTAAGGTGCTGACGAACCTGTTGCAGAACTTCCTGATGATCGGGGAGCCAGCGTTTGATAACTGGAATTGGCAGGCTGCCGTTAAGGATTGTAACCCTTGCCGAGAAGGGTTCTGACTGCGGCGTCCAGCTGATCTCTCCTGCCAGTCGGGAGTCATCGACCTGTAAGGAAAGGTTCACGATGCCAGGGTGCTCTCCTCGAAGATGCAGACGACCACTGGCGATCAGGTTTTTCAGGGGAACCGGATGCGCGTAGTCGGTATTGGGACGGATGGTCATGTTGTTTGAAGACAGGCTGATTTGAAAATCAATCTCTTCGCTTGGAGCCCCCGCTAGATGCAGGTGTAGATCAATTGCTCCTTTGATGGCCTCTTCATTTGTTTGTTTGGCAAAGGCCTTTCCGAGGCTTGCAAGTTCAAGATTTTCTACGTCCAGATCGAAGTCGAAGTAGGGTTTCAGTCTCTGGCTATCGTCAAGTCGTAAGCCACCTTCGCCTTTTAATTTGCAAAGGCTTTTGCTCTTCTGGGTGGGGAGTTTCAGCTGTCCCTTGATATCAAACAGGAGTGTTTCGTTGAGTTGAATGTCGTTGACTTCAGCATTGAACTCGCTGAACTCGAAGCGTTGCTTCTCCTCACTGGTCTCTGTCGATTCGACCTCCAGGGTGCCGTCGATGATCTCCAGAGCAGCAATGCTGAATATCTGCAAAAACTCATGATCGATCTCCTGCGATGCTTGCTGTGAACGTTTGCTGTCTTCTTTGACTGTGTCGGTTGTCGTTTTGATGAGGATTTGCGGCTGTCTCAGGCTGATTTTGACAAATTCGAACTTGCGCTCAAGAAGCCCCCTCCAGCGTAGGGTCACCAGGACCTTTTCTGTCTCGACCTGAAGCTTAGAACTGCTATCACCTAGCTGTAACCCGTCGATATGCAAGGCCAGGTTGGTGTCGTGCAGCTTGTATCCGATTTCGCCCAGGGTCACGGGCAGTGACAGCAGGGACGAAAGCTCTTCCTCCGCATTTTTCCGGTAATTGTTGAGAT
>JAOUDB010000095.1 GCA_029859485.1 Desulfuromonadales bacterium
TGGAAGTGAAGATCACTGTCAAAGCGGTCGATTCCTCCCTTATCGCCAACAAAACAGACGGTTCTATAACGCTAACCTACGATAACCAGGCTCCGAACCTGATGACCCTGCAGGGGTCTCTCTCCCTGAAACGTGGGGGGACTGGAGTGGTTCTCTACGAGGTGGGTGAAGTGCCTAGTGAAACGGGGGTCCTGCTTGGTGACTTACGCTTCAGAGCCTTCGAATTTGAGCCGAACAAGTACCTGAGTTTTTATGCCCACCCCTATAATGTGAAAGCGGATGAGTTCAAGCCGAGGGTGTTTGCGGTTGATGCCGCGGGGAACCTGAGAAAGATCAGGCCCGGTTCAAGAACCGCTTCACACGCCTATCGTAAAGAGGTGATCGAGCTGAGCGATGATTTTCTGGAAACCGTTAAAGATAAGATGATGGCAACCTCAACCCGGTCCCCTCTGGAGGTTTTTGTCGAAATTAATAACAAGGTTCGCCAGGAGAACTACCAGAAGATTGCTCAAATCTGCCAGAACACGGAGCAGAAAAAGCTTTGGGAGGGATCCTTCCTGCGTAACCAGGGCGCGACCAAGGCCGGCTTCGCCGACAGTCGCACATATAAATATGGCTCAGAGGTTGTTAGCGAGCAGGTGCATCTGGGCCTTGATATCGCGGGGATCAATAATACCCAGATCTTCGCAGCCAACCACGGCAGGGTCCTCTTTGTTGGCGAGATCGGCATCTACGGTAATGTTGTCATTCTCGACCACGGCTACGGCCTGCACTCTCTTTATGGCCACCTCCACCAGACGAACGTACAGGAAGGAGACTTCGTGAGAAAGGGGGACATTGTCGCGGTCTCTGGTGAAACGGGCCTGGTCTTTGGCGACCACCTGCACTACGAGATGCGCATTAACGGTGTCGCCGTTAATCCGATCGAATGGTTTGATAACGTTTGGGTTTTGAATAACATCGAGGCCTATCTGCCCGGTGTCGGGGAAGAGAAATAATTATAAGTTTTTCTCTTGCCAGCTATAGTCCAGTAAAGCCCCCTGTTTTTGATCGACGCCTTTTAAGCTGTAAGGGTTTATGGGGATCAGGTTACCCATTGTAATAGCGAGTTGAATCCGCGAATTGTATTCGCTTTTGGAAATTTACTGGATAAAATAGCCAGCAACTTTCCAATGGCCTTCATCCAGCATCACGGTAATGTACTCGGCCACGCTTTCGGCCTTTTGGTACCTGGAATCGAAGACCAGGGAGATATACTCACCCTCCGGGCTATCTACAGCCGTTGTGGAATAACTCGAGTCCTTTTTCTTGCGCTCGAGCAAGGCCCCCGAAAGGGTTCGGGCCTTGGTCAACTTCGCCACCCAGTCCTTTTCAGTCACTCTTTCCTTCATCAAACCCGCTGACATTTGCCAGCTTTCAGCATACTTGCCAGCATCGACCAGTTGCAAAAACTCCATGGCCACTGCCGTTGCCTTGTCGGCCTTCTCAGTATCCGGTGTTTCATTGAGAATCGGAAAAACGATCATAAAGACGCAGGCAACGATGAGAACTATGTGAATCCGAAATTGCTTGGGGATCAAAACAAACCTCCGCATGAGTAAATTCTGGAACCGATACCTACTATGAAAAATGGATCAGGTCTACATTTTTAACTTGTGACAGCAGCCCTTTCAGCAGAAGAAGTGGATTAAGGTGTTCTCTAAGCTTCCTGACCAAGACGACGGAACGCAGCAAGTACGTCATTCTGGCTGAGGATGCCGATTAGCTTTTGCGCGTCTTCTGCATCAACAACTGGGAAATAACTGATATTACGGTGCTGCTGCAAGATCTTCAAAGCTTCACGTAGTGGTTGATCCGGGTACAGGCAGTATTGTGCTGTTGCCGTCAAATCACCAGCGACAACCAGGGGCACCAACGCTGGCTCAAAGAGCAGGTTGCGAATTTCCGTGTAATCAATCATGCCAATGAAATGGCCGGCATCATCAACAACCGGGAAGCGATCATAGCGGCTGTGGGCAATATGCTTGAGCAGTGCATAGTAAGGGGTGCTGTGCTGCACTGTCTCCACATTTTGCCGCATAATGTGCTTGACCAAGATATCACCTGGATCTTCAAGACGGTGACCGATCGGCACACCCAGAGAGCTGCGGAAATGGTGTACGACATTATGCATTCCCTCGAGAGTGCCCACCGGTGATTTCTTCTGCAGTAAGGCGAGAATCGGCACTTCCCCGGAACGAACCAACCCATGGCGAACCGCGAGAGGCCCTATCAATTCGAAGACGACCACTGACCCAAGCACGATCGTCTCCAGAAGTTTGCCACCACTTGGCCAGTGATGGGCCAATTGACTTCCCAGGCCGATGGCGACCCCGGCCTGCGCCATTAAGGTCAAACCAATATAAGTCTTCTCATTGGAACCAAAAGCGCCAAGCCTGGCACCGATGGCAGCTCCCAGCCATTTGCCGAGGGTTCGCGCGATAACATAAGCCACCCCGAGGATACCGATGTGCGACAAGGACTCAATATGCAGGTTTGCGCCGGCAAGAACAAAGAAAATGACATAGAGGAGATAGTCGACCTGACGAATGTCCTGCTGTAGACGATTCCAGCGCGGACAGCTGTTGGCGAGAACCATACCGAGGATCAGGCTAGCCAAAAGCGGGTCCACTCCCAACCCCCTGCAAATGGCAACGTTAACAGCGATACCGCCAAGCATTAAAATCTTGTTCTCGCTAGGCAGTTCAAGACGCTGAGCCCACACCGACAGAACAAAACCAACGGCGGCGCCTATTACAACAGGACCACCCATACGCATCAGAAGAGCTACGACACCTTCATCCGGGAAGATGATAACGTGGGCGATAACAGCGAACCCGAGGACTGAGACCAAGTTATTGAAACCAACAAGGGTCAACACCAGGCTGGTCACCGGCCCCTCTGCCTCATACTCGCGGATAACCATCAGGGTTGCTGCTGGCGCTGTGGCAATAGCAATAATGCCGAGGAAAAGAGCAAAGCACAGTGACGTCTGCCATAACGTCTGCCCCGGCAAAACCGTCTGCAGCAGAGTCATATTAACAACGAGTACAGAGGTCGCGACCAAGACAAAGGTTAAAAGAATTTCAGCCCCGGAGAAAAGCAGGACACGATGTCGCCATCGGTCAAGATGACTAACTTCAAATAGCCCGCCAATATGCATCAGGATCAGGGCAAGAGCCAGATCTGAAACCAAGCGCAACTCAGTCAGTACTGCCACTGGCAGGAAGGTCGGCAGGCCAACCAGGTCAGCAAAGGACGGACCGATTAGCAGGCCGACGGCCAGATAGCCGGTAACCCTTGGGATATGGCAGAGGGACGCCAAACGGCCACCAAGAAGAGCGCCGATAAAAATTACGGCAATAGCCGTCAAGATATTGAGCAAAGAAGAGTCCATAACGATTTACTGACCAGATCACTTTCTCAACGAGAAAAGTCGCACGCCTTCCAGCTTCTTGCAAACAGTGAATAGCCCTGGCCAAAGCTTATACCATTTGAATCCATTCGTCTCTATGAGCTGCCCCGGACAAAAAAGGAGTCAATCAGGGCCTCGAAATAATCCAGGTGAGAAGGTGTCGAAATTCGACAATTCAGGTGTTTCCCCGGAGGCTGAAATCAATCAACGGCATAAGTCTTGTCGAGAGAGGCCAGGCCCTCCTTGTCGCCTATGATCAAAAGCCGGTCGCCCTCTTCAAGAACGGTATTGCCGTCCGGAACGAAGGATTGGCCTTCACGTGTCAGCATTGCCACCAGACAGCCTTTGGGGATCGGCAAATCGTGCAAGGCCTGATCAATCATGCCGCCGGTGCAATGTCCGGCACGGATGTTCAAGTTCAAGAAATGGTCATCATGAAGCAGACTCTGCCGCAAACCTTGCTCGTCATTTGCCTGGTGCCATTCCTCAAGAAAACTCTCTTCATCAATACGTTCGGCTATCCGCGCCAAGATTCGCAAATGCTGAGTAGGGTTATGATCCGGACTGACCAGAAAAAAGAGAGCATAAACAACTTCAGAGCCCTCCTCCTGATAGCTCAACGGATTATACATCGACACCGTTACACCCTGTCTGGCCCTCACCAGAAACATCTCTGCACGATCGACCTTGTCCGAACGGAAATGAGGGAGCGCCACACCGTGTGTAACGGGAGTCGCTCCGATCTTGTTGCCGTCCATTACCTGTCTACAGATATCCTCTTCAGTCAGCAGAATTGTAGTCTGCAGCCTCTCGGCAACTTTTGCGACCACCTCTTCAAAAAGACATGCGGTCTCCAGATCAAGACTTTGGCTGCGCATGACGATCTCATCGAATGGATCCTCTTTGCGCAACCCCTTCTCGCGCAGGATCCCCCTTAATTCGCTATCCAGATCAACATGCTTGTGTCGACCCAAGCGTTCAAACACATGGTATATGGCCCCTGCACGAATCACACGATGGCGACCATAAACAAAATACCATCCGCTTGAAAAAAGAACTAACCCCGAAGAAAAAAGCATTGGCACAAGCCCCATCTCGAAGATCAGGAACATCGGCATAACAATACCGGCCAGCTGCATCCAGGGATAAAAAGGTGAGCGATAGCCCGGGTCGTAAGATTGAATCTGGCTCTCTCGCATGACTATCACCGCCACGCTAACCAAGCCGAACATCAACAACTGGAATGAGCTGGCCAACTTGGCGATCCCAATCGGATCAAACAGGACTATGACGAGAATAACTACAATCAACGTTGCCACAATGGCAAGGAAAGGGGTGTCAAACCGACTCAATCGGCGGAAAAAATCAGGTAGCAGATGGTCGCGACTCATGGCCAGAGGATATCGCGAGGCGCTCAACAAGCCTGCGTTGGCAACCGAGACGAATGCCAACAATGCAGCAATAGACAAAACAACAACCCCCGGAAAACCCATAGCGTAACCGGCCGCGGTCGCGACCGGGGTCAGGTTGTTGTGCAGTTCTTCAGGCGGAACCAAGCCAACGATTATCGTGGTACCGAAGCCATATATCAGGATAGCGCTGGCGAGGGAAAGGAACACCGCTCGCGGCAAGGTTCGTTCAGGATCCTTGACCTCTTCCGACAGGCTCGCAACCTTGGTCACACCGACGTAACTGATATAAACCAAGCCCGCTGTAGAAACGATATTGTCGAAACCAGCCGCCAGGAAACCTCCGAAATGAGCCGTCTGCACAGAGAACGCGCCGCTGGCAATAAAAACCAACAACAGGCTGAGGAGGCCGAAAACCAGAGCGATTTGAAGACCTCCGCTCTTTTTGGTGCCCAGCAAATTGATCAATCCAAGCAAAACAGCAATCGTAACAGCAATGGGGACAATCTGTATCTCCGGGAAGTACAGAGCAATATAGGCGCCCATGCCGACCAGAGCGAAGGCGACTTTAAGGATCAAAGCCAGCCAAGTACCAATTCCGCCGATCGTGCCAAAGAATGGCCCGAGGGAGCGATCCAGAAAATAATAGACCCCTCCGGCACGAGGCATAGCTGTCGCCAGTTCTATCACACTGAACGTGGCAGGGATCATCGGCAAAGCCGCCAGCATATACGAGAGAATAAGGGCCGGACCAGCTTTGACGGCAGCAATGCCGGGCAACAGAAAAAAGCCGGCGCTCAGAGTTGCCCCGGTTGCGATAGCATAGACATCAAGCAAACGGAGCTCTTTTTTCAAACGTACGTGTTTATTGATAAAAGCCATTTTGATTCTCGATCGTCAGGCAGTTTGTACAAATCAGTCCGTTCCCCGGTAATAAATCCTTCAAAAGGGGCTAAATATATCATAACAATTCAGATGTCAGATAAAACTATTGCTGCCACAAAGAGACTTTTACCAAAAAAAAGCGTGCAGAAACTTTTGATCTTGTTCAGGAGGTTTTCCTGCCCAACCCCCGGTACTGAACCGCCTCCGCCAGATGCGTTGTGGTAATCTTCGCGCTCCCGGCAAGGTCGGCAATAGTACGACCGACCTTGAGCAATCGAACATAGCTACGAGCCGACAGGCCAAGCCGGTCAGTCACCTGCTTCAGGAGCTCTTCTCCGGCGTGGTCTGTACGGCAAAACTTCTGTAACTGTCGAGGAACCATGCGGGCCATGCAGTAGATTGGAAACCCCGTGAATCGATCCTGCTGAATCTCACGGGCCTGCTCCACACGCCCCCGGATGACAGAACTTGCTTCCGCTGGACGGGTATCAGCCAGATCACTATGCGGCACCCGCGGCAACTCGACCTGAAGATCGATACGATCGAGCAAGGGACCGGAGAGTCGGGTCCGGTAACGTTGGATCATTTCCGGAGTGCAGGTGCAGCTATGCTGGGTGTCGCCCTGGGAACCACAGGGGCAAGGATTCATTGCAGCGACCAGCATAAACGAGGCCGGGTAAGTCAGGCTTTGCGCCGCACGACTGATGCAGACCTGGCCTTCCTCAAGTGGCTGCCGCAGCATTTCAAGAAGGTTTTTCTTAAGTAATACTGGAGAGTGTCAATATTATTAACGAAACATTCAATATTCTTTGTGTAAAGTTGACAATCCCTTTAATACTAGATACTTATGTAGCATATTATTCTCCTCATCATCGATGACGTCCCGCTTTCTTCCAACAGAAGGAAAGGACATCACGGGCTAGAAGGGCCAAGACTTCAAAGACCCGGTTTTTGGTGCCCCAGCTTTAGCCAGAGAATGGTTCGCACCAAACTTCGAACTCCAAAGAAGACGCTGAAGTGACCCATGCGCTCTGTTTAAAGTTATTTCTGAGCGCAAACTCTTTACTCGAGGTGCGTCTTCTAAACGGGAAGGTGTTACTCCTACCTAATAAGTGCTGCGACCAATGGTCGGGCTCTCATGATTAATCAGCCAAACCAATGGCAAGGCTGCTAAACCTGCATTTCTCTAAAAGCTCAGTTTATACAATGAGCAGGACGTTGCATTGCATTGATAGGGGCATTTCTCAAAAGTCGTGCTGAGTGAGACATTTATCAACGGCGCGAGTTATTGCCCATAACAGGAAAATAGAGATCAAATGTGGTTCCCTCGTTTACCGTGCTTTCAACAGAAATAAAACCATTGTGTCGTTCAACGATACCTTGAATCATCGACAGCCCCAGACCGATCCCGACGCCAACAGGTTTTGTTGTAAAGAAGGCGTCAAAAATCTTAGTGATTGTATCGATCTCTATGCCGCACCCCGTATCACTCACTGATAAGACAGCATACTTGCCCGCGTTTTGACCTCTCTTAACGCGCAGGTCCTGGGGGGTTAGTTCCGTTTCTTTCAGGGTGACTTTTAACTCGCCTTTGCCGTCCATGGCATAAACTGCATTGGCAAAAAGGTTGGCCATGACCTGATGCAATTGGGCAACATCCACAGCGACAATAGACTTTGCAGAAATCTGCTTAACTAGCTTCGTGGACGCGGGGATGATAGGTCGCAGCATCCGCAAGGCCTCAATAACGATGTCTGAAATAGCGCAAGGCTCAAGCTCGCTGTCTTCTTTTCGGCTGAAAGCAAGGAGTTGCCGTGTGAGGTTTGCCGCCTGCCCAGTTGCAGATCGTATGTGTTCAAGACTCCCCTCGAATGGATTTTCTTTTGAGGCAGGGGTACTTGCAATAATATCTAGGTGACCTGCAATAACAGATAGCAGGTTGTTAAAATCATGAGCGATAGCACTAGCCATTGTGCCAACAGTCTCCATTTTACGAGCTTGCTGGAGACTATTCTGAAGACACTTCAGTTCGGCCTCTCTTTGTTGCAGGGCTTCGTTGACGTTAAACTTGTGTATAACCTCTCCAATCGCATTGGACAACGATTCGAGAAGTAAAACATCTTCTGTCGACAGTAGGTCGCTTCTTTGGTCTGCTATATGTAACAAGCCCACCGTTGCAGCCTGATAGCGAATCGGGATAACAGAAAGTGTAGCGAACTCGCTTCCAATGCATTTCCCGCGATATCGATGCAAAAATTGCTCGGGAACCTTTTGCGCAAATCCTTGCAAATCATCCGTATAAATAGAACCGCAGGATGTCAAGAGAGGCTGATCCCAGGTGTCTGGCTGCCCTGAGACAATTCTGGTGCACGCGCATTCATCTTCGATGAATGAAAGACAGTTTTCGGATTCCCAGAATTCATTTGTGAAGCCGACGAAAGCTTCATAAGGCATGGTTCCCCGTGGCTCAAGGATACGAATACCAACACATTGACATCCGGTCCAAAGGGATAAGTTTTCAACAACAGAAGAGATATACTCTTGACGAGAAAAAGAGTTTTTAAAAGG
>JAOUDB010000539.1 GCA_029859485.1 Desulfuromonadales bacterium
GGCGCTCTGCCGTAGCATCAGCATCCCTGCCCGGCTGGTTGTTGGCTACCTTTATGGTCTGTATCCTATGGACCTGCACGCATGGTTCGAGGCTTATGTTGGCGGGCGCTGGTATACCTTCGATCCGACACAAAACCAGATGAAAGGTGGGAGGATCGCTATCGCCTATGGTCGTGATGCGGCCGATGTGTCGATATTCCATCAGTTTGGGGCTGGAGAGATCTTAACCAGCTTAGAGGTTTGCGTTGAGTTGCTCCCCGGCGCACCGGACTGATGGCTGTTCCTTATACGATTAACGCTGTACCCTCTTCGGGAGCAGGGGGACACTGGTTCGAATCCAGCCATCCGGTTTACTATTTTCTTATGGCATTGTTTGGAAGCTTGCATTTGGCCAGTTTGGGAATTTCTTGTTGCCCCTGCATTTAGAGACTGTTTAAAAGATTCTGGTTATCCACTTCGCTCGAGTGCGGATCATTCAAAGAAAACCTTTGAACGCAGAGACACTGAGGACACAGAGACATTTAAAGAACCATCAGGTGTGCTTTGTGCCCTCTGTGTCTCTAGTGAGAGAAACGAACGGGTGGTAAAAAGGATTATTAATCCTGACAATAGCTACTGGAGTGAAGTGGATAACCACAATCGGGTAGGAGGCGGGGTTACCCCCGCCGTCCTCCCACACCACCGTACGTACGGTTCCGTATACGGCGGTTCACAAAGCGCGTTGAAAGCATCTGAGTTGGTCTGGCAAAGAGACCAAACCCAGGTTGTTGAAGAAAGCTTTCCGAAAAGCATTGTTCATGTGCGAGGCTCCTGAGTTCCACCAAGGGCCTCGTCCGTTTGTTGCGGACTTCCATGCCACGTTTTCCGGCAATCCTCGTCGCATCAAGCTCTTGGCCCGGGTATAAGTCCGCTTCCACCGACGCCAGAGCAGGCAACGAAACTTGCGCCTGATCCAACCGTCCAGTTCCTCAAAGACTTTCTTGACCTCCGCTAAGCGAAAGTAAGCGATCCAGCCCCGAAGTTTGGGGAGGATATCTTCAACGACCCGTTGTAGACGGCGACCCCGTCCCCGGCGAAAGACCTGTCGTAGTGCAGCCTTGAAGCGCTTCACCGACCTTGCAGCCACTTTGAGTCGTGGCTTGTGGTGGAACGTCATGCTGTACCCCAGAAAGGCTCTCTCCCAAGGTCGGCCAATGGCGCTTTTGACGCGATTGACCTTGAGCTGTAGCTGTTGTTCCAGAAGCCGAGTCAACGAGGCCATAACACGTTCTGCTGATCTGCGACTCTGCACATAGACGTTGCAGTCGTCGGCATAGCGACAGAAGGTGTGGCCGCGTTTTTCCAACTCCTTGTCCAGTTCATCAAGAAGAACGTTCGACAACAGTGGTGACAAAGGTCCACCCTGCGGCGTCCCTTCAGTCCGTTGCGAAACGATCCCTCCCTCAAGAACACCAGCCGTCAGATAGCGACGAATCAACCGCAATACCCGACGATCTTTGACCTTGCGGGCGACCCGAGACATAAGAATGTCATGATTCACCCGGTCAAAGAATTTCTCTAAATCGATATCAACCACCCAGCGCCTCCCCTCACTCACAGACTTACGAGCGGCCTGTACGGCTTGCTGGGCGCTCCTGCCGGGACGAAACCCGTAGGAACTTTCAGAGAAATCCGGGTCAAACAACCGCATTAGCTCCTGATGCAAGGCCTGCTGAATAAGCCGGTCCAGCACTGTCGGAATACCAAGCATGCGCACTCCTCCACCGGGTTTGGGTATTTCTACCTTCCGCACCGGTTGGGGCTGGTAGTCTCCGTTCAGCAGGTCTTCTTTGATGCGCGGCCATTCCTCCACCAAAAAGTCCTTAAGCTTGCGGACCGGCATCTCATCGACACCTGCCGCGCCCTTATTCCTGACTACCCGATGGTAGGCCACCATCATGTTGCGGCGACTGACAACCTCTTCCATCAGTCGCGTCTCCACTTCCGTCCAAGATGGTTCTCTGCATACCGTGACGTTTGATGCACCTCCACCATACTCTTGCGACTTCCGGTCGCTACCCTCCGGGGTGGCCTCTGGCATCTCAACCAAAGCTTCTGCTTCTTCGATCGTCATCGAAATTCGAGCCTCCTGAAAACGCCTCGTGTTCAGTCCTTCACCGAGAGGGTTAGACTTGGCTACTATGACGTCTGCTGACTTCTGACAACCCATCCCGACACCTTGCGATGCCGGTAGCACGAAGCAGGTTGACAGATCTCCCAGGGTAATTCGCGCGACCTTCCTTCCATACACCCGCCGCATCTACAGCACCACCCTCCCGGATGACTATCGGGCTTTGAAGATATTAGCCTTCTCGCCCGGATGGAACTGCCTCATATGCGATTTCTGTTCGTCGGGCCGGAAGTTTGCCTGCGGCTTCCTTCAGATTCCACCTCACGGTGGACACCCTTGCCGTTCA
>JAOUDB010000096.1 GCA_029859485.1 Desulfuromonadales bacterium
TGCGAGTTTACTTTTAATCGTGACAAATAGGACAGGCCATTGGATCATCTCCAGAGCTAGGTCAGTGAAGGGTCTCTTCTATATCTTGATCTTCTATCGGTTCATCAACTGTGTCCAGAATCATGGTATGACATTCAACATCAAACCATTCATGGAACATTTCAAGGGTTCGATGATCCGGCCAGAGGGTATCATCCGCATACCATCCTTCTAGTTCATTGGTGAATAGTACTTCAAAGTTCATTTCGATCCATGCAGACAAAGAACCATCATTATCTGCATCCTCATCATTGACCAGGTATACGGCACGTTCCCGATTGATTTCTTCTAGGGATACTTCAGGCATATCGATTTCATGATATGGGTTGGCGTCATTGACCCACTTAACGGCAGGTTGCTTGTATCTGAGTATGATTGCGGCTCTATTGATCATGAACACCCCACTAGTAAAAATAGAATTTCTTGTTGGTCCTGATTTCTAGGACACCTGGTAGATAACGACAGCGGTGGATGCTAGGAATATCCAGTTTAAATACTCAATTCCTTTTCTCTTCCTTTTTGGCAATCGCGAGTAATACAAGAGGGCGAATGGTGGACAGCACAGATAAAAAAGAGCCTCAAGGCCTTTAGCTCTTACACCATCTCTTACAATAATCGCCATCCAGACATGGGTAAAAACCATAACCATTACAGAGAGGAAAGTAATTAGGTCTTCAATCATTTGAATGTGCTCTTAACAATACTGAATTTTCGATCGTCACTACCTTTTACCATGTCGCGAAAAAATATAAACAGTGATCAGCAAAGGATATACTAAAAGGGCTTCAACAAATTTTCCCTGGAAAAGAGCGAATGTGCTGAACAGCAAACCAACTATTATTAGGACTATAAGCAGTATCGCAATCGGACGATTCATGATTTTTCTCGTTTTGATAATCTCGAATCTGGAATCTGGGTGTAATCCTTCCCATTTAGTACCGCAGATTATGAAACAAATCCAGTTATTGCTTAACGGTTAGGTATTCCACCGGGTTTAGTTTTCATACAGCACTCATATACAAAACTGCCCCCCCTCGATCACAGATTCTATCTAAAACCTGGTAATGAACTACCTCGCAGCAAGCTGCGGGGAATCAGACCCACTCTTCTGATTAAAAAACCGCCCATCAGATATCCTGACGGGCGGTTCAGTTCTACTCGAAAAGTTGAGGTGTCTTATGCCCCCTCAGCCATCAACTGCGACATTGCCTTGGCAAATGCCACCGGATCACGCGGGCGGTCGCCTTCAAGCAATAACGCCTGATCGTAGAGCAGGTCGACATACTCCCTGAGCCGGTCGTCCTTGGCGTCGGCGACAAAGAGCGCCTGCATTTTTGTGATCAGAGGGTGGTCAGGATTGACTTCGAGGGAGCGTTGCCCTTGAGGGACGTTCTGGCCCATGGCGCGGAACATCTTTTCCATCTGCGGGTCGAGATCGTGCTCGCCAGCAACCAGACAGACCGCTGAGTCCTTGAGCCGTCCTGAGACACGCACCTCGGCGACCACGTCCTTGAGCTGCTCCTTCATCAACGCCAGCAGATCGCTGTACTCCTTTTGTTTCTCTTCCTTCTTGTCGCCGTCACCCAGATCAAGGTCTCCCTTGACGGCTGACTGAAGCTCTTTCTCCTGGTATTTCCCCAGGCTGCTGATAATGAGATCGTCGATGTCGTCGGTCATCAACAACACCTCTAAGCCCTTCTCCTTGAAAACTTCCAGATAAGGGGACGACTCGGCAGTCGCCCGATCGGGGCCGGTCATGTAGTAAATCTCTTTTTGCTCCTCGGGCATGCGCGCAACATACTCGGCAAGGGTGATTTTCTTGCCCGGTTCGGTCTTGGTCGACTCGAAGAGCAGCAGTTCGGCGATGGCGTCCTTGCGCTCGAAATCGTTGTGAATCCCTTCTTTGAGGATGCGGCCAAACTGATCGTAGAACGCGGTGTAGGCCTCCAGGTCCTCATTCTTCATTGTCGTCAGGGTGTCGAGAACCTTCTTGGTGATGTTCTTCTTTATAACGTTGACGACCTTGTTGTCCTGCAATATCTCACGACTAACGTTGAGCGGCAGATCGGCTGATTCGACCACCCCTTTAACGAAGCGCAGATAGGGAGGGAGCATCGCTTCGCAGTGACCCATGATTTGTACCCGACGCACGTAGAGGGTCGGACCGATTTTGTAGTCCTGATAGTGGATATCGAAGGGACGTTCCTTCGGCAGGTAGAGGAGAACCGAGAATTCAGTGGTGCCTTCTGCCCGGTAATGGATCGTTCTGGCCGGATCGTTGAAGTCGTTGGAAATGTGCTTATAGAATTCGCGGTATTCTTCTTCGCTGACCTCGCTTTTGTCTTTGATCCAGATCGCCTTGCGCGAGTTGAGGGTTTCAAGTTCGGTTTTCTCAACCGTCTTTTCCTTGTCATCGGGGTCGGGTTGATTGCGTGTCACCTCCATCACCACCGGGTACTCGATGAAATCGGAGTATTGCTTAACGACCTTACGAATCTCCCACTCCTTCAGGTAGTCTTTTTCATCCTCCTTGAGATGGAGGATGACGTCGGTACCGCGCGTATCCTTGGTGATGTCTTCAAGGGTGTAGTTGCCGTCGGCTTCAGACTTCCAGCGGATTGCTTCATCGGGCGCTGCATCAGCACGGCGTGTTAGGACCGTGACCTGGTCGGCGACCATGAAAGCGGAGTAGAAGCCGACACCGAATTGGCCGATCAACTCAGGGTTGTCCTTGGCCTTGCTGCTTTCAAGTAGTTTAAGAAACTCCTTGGTGCCTGAATGGGCAATGGTCCCCAGTGCCTCGGCGGCTTCGTCGCGGGTCAGGCCAATGCCGTTATCGCGCACTGTCAGTGTGCCAGCCTCGATGTCGGGAATTAACTCGATCTGCCATTCGTCGCCTGTCGGGTTGATTGCCTTATCGGTCAGCGACAGATAGCGGGCTTTGTCGATGGCGTCGGACGCATTGGAGATCAACTCGCGGAGGAAAATCTCCTTGTGCGAGTAGAGGGAGTGAATCATGAGGTCGAGGATCTTGTTAACCTCAGCTTTGAACTTACGTTTACTTACTGACATGGTGGTACTACCTCCTAAAGAATAAATTGATCTTTGGCTTTGTTACGCAGCCTAAAGTAAGTATCAATGCGGTGGATGTCAACCCAATGCCTGATCAAACAGAAATAATAGGCTCGCTATTTAAATTCACACCCTCTCCAGAACCAGAGTTAACTTTTTTGTTAACGTTAATCGCTGAACCAATTTTTCATCTGATAGCGGCTATCTGCTAAAACAATGACAGTTCCTCAAGATCGGCGTCTTGTGCTGGTTTAAGCTCTGACCTCTTCTGTATTTCGACCGTTTTTCAGGTTGCCAATAATCTTCTATCTGATCAGTAATGTTCACTCCTGTATTTCTTTAAGTATCTAAAAACATGAAATAATATCCAGTTAACTATCATTAGGGTGTGTCCTAAATATACAGCTATCAAAACCACTATCACACTTTAATGATAGTATCAATAATCCCAGCCTTATTTGAAAAATGGGATTGGAAATTTTCCATTTTCATGACCGAGAAGATTATCAAACAGAAGGGTTTTTACGGTTTATCAGGAGAACTATAGTGTATGTGCTTCAGTTGGTGCCTTCCCCAACTGCGATAAGCAGTATCGTTGGTCCGTCGCCAAGGTAGGCGTCGTCGGCTAGCTGGAGCTTGTTCATCTTTATAATTGATTGTAGCGAATTGACATATGCCTGACCTCGTTCGGAATAACATGTCAATGTATTAGCAAGTTCCCGTCCGCTCACCTTGACACCAGCCTTGCGTAACTCTGCCCGCCGAGCCCGTAGCTTTCTGTATGCCTGATGAGTGTTCAGGTTGTTCATGTAGGCAACGACCGACTGCAACGGCGTTTCATAGGAGGCGATTTTATAGTTACCGAGTTCGGGTCGCTGCTGCAACGGAGCCACACCCTTTTCACTCCAAGTCCACATGCCGAACAGAGCATTGCCTTCGGTGGCGAATCTGGAGGTTCCCCAGCCACTCTCCTCAGCGGCTTGGGCCAAAACCAGGGATGGAGGAAGTGTGTCTACCCGACGGAGCAGCGTGTTCTGTAGTGTGCGATCAGTTAGATCGGCGTCACCTTCGACAACTTTGTAAGTAGTCGCCATCTCACGCAAGAAGGCCTGATCTTCGGAGCTGACAGCAGCACCTGAACGAAGCGCCGTGACAATCAATTTAATTCGGTCACGGTCAGCCTGAATAAGCTCATTGGAGTGTAAGACCAGGGGCCTCAGGAACTGGAAGAAGACCCTCTTCTTTGTTTGTACGTCGAGTTCTTTAGAGGTTTTTTCGCGCCAATGCAGGGGGATATTGGCAATGTACAGCCTGGGCACCTCGCGGATGCCTGCTTGCCACGCCTCCGGCGTATAGTTGAGATCTTTGATGAGTTGCTCGACCTGCACAACAGAGTCATAATCAAATCGCTCCAACTGGCGGTCTTTAGCAACGACTGGAGCTTCTGTTGTTGCCATGTCTTCGCTATCACAGACAGTCTGGAACCCGAAAAACCCGATCAGTAAAAATATCGCAACTGTCCCACGCACCGTTGATACCATCATAAATGGTTCCTCTTTGCGTCGTGTTTGCAGTCATTCATGACAATTGTTTTCGTTGAGCACAAAGCATCTAGCTTTTGCGTCTAATCTATAGGGGTAATTTCTCGTTGCGCAATTTCGCAAGGGCTTCCGTCAGAAGTCACATAATCAAAGACTATTTCGGCTGCCATTGAAATTCCTCCTGTCATTATTGCCGCCCACAATGAGGTGCCTTTTTGAAGCGCCGTCACCGGATTCACCTTAACCTCAGGCTTGCCGAGGGATCCCTTGACCTGCAAAAATCTGGCAACTGTCGATTTGGAACTGAGTAAGATATTTATTTTTTCGGAATTCAAATCAATTGTCCCATTACCTAAGATTTTCAACGATTCCGATTCATATGCCAGCCCCTTGTCTATGGTGGCTATACCGTCCTCAATGTCGAAGCGAGCAACCATGCAATCCAAGCTCGTCGTTTCCTGTTTTTCTTTGAATGGGTTCATCTTTTTAAAAATGTTAAAAATTAAGTTCTCGCCTGCCAAACTGAGATCATAGTTAATCTGACCTTTACCAGTCACAGAAGACACATGCCCATTCAGAGTCGATACCAGTTCTTTCATGGTGCTGCCCTGCCCGTTTATAGCTATTTCAACATCAGTTTTACCACCATCTAGATGAGCCTTGCCCGACAGTGCCTTGAGTAGTTCACCCAATTCAACCTGGTCGGCAAGAAAATTGGCAGTCATCTTTGCTGTCTGCGATGACGCATTGATCACCAGGTCGGCTCTGAACGACCCATTGGCAAGTTCAGCAGTTATGGGTCTGATCTTTAGTAAGCCGTTTTCAAGAAGCAATTTCAAGTTCAGGTTGTGTACCGGAATCGCAAACATGGTGCTGTTCTTTGCGCTGAGTGATATGTCGGCATCAACTTGTTTCAGGGCACCAAGTGGTAGAGCCTTGCTGGAAAAGATGGGAAAGGGATCATCCTGTTTGGCCTGATCTTGAGAACCTTTTTCTGAATTCTGTGTCATGTCACCATTTACATTATCTTTAAAGTCTGCCGTGTCGAAGTCCGAAGCTGTTAGCTTGGCAGTAACCATAGGCTGGGTTTTCGTCGTGATGATTTCAACCGGGCCGGAAACGTTCGAACCGCCAATATCTGCCGAAAAATCATCCAGTTTATAGCCATTCTTTTGGTCTGACAGCCGCGCACCTAAAGCAACGGGGCCCACTGGAGGAAAGTTTAGATCGGCCAACCAGGAGAAGCTCGACAAGGTCTCAGCCTCTATATTTATCTTGATATTCAGCCCCTTGAAGTTAATGGGTTGATTGATTTCCCCTTTGACACTAGCTTGAGCATCAGTCGAATTAATGTTGATATCCAGGATGAAGGGGACATTTTCAAGCCAGTTTTTCAGACTTCCTGTTCTGCCATTAATTTTTACGAAGTGATCCAGGTATTTTGCTTTAATTTCAACGTTTTGAAGATCACTCTCTGAAAGTTTTTGTAGGTTTAAGTCATCAATGTTTAAGCCAGTTTTGCGTCCAGTCATTCCATCCTGGTAAGAGACCTGTCCTTTGTTGACCTCGATATGATCAACGCTCATGATCGGAAGCCTCACATCTAGGAATTCCCAGTTACCGCGACCTTGAGCGTTTGTCTCGAGGTGAAAGTCAGGTGCAACAAAACGTATTTCATCAAACAAGATCTCACCAAACAACAAGGACAGCAGGTTGAGCTTAATCACAAGACTATCGGCCATCACCATTTGCTTACGGCTACCCCACTCTGCATTAGATAGAGACACATCCTTGAGTTCGATTTCAGGATTTAAGGACAGCTCTAAAGCGGCCTCACCAACCACGAAATTTCGTCCGGTGTTTTCTTCAATTTGAGAGGTCAGAGTTTGCATGAAATGATCGAAATTACTCGATAGATAAACCGCCCCGGCAACCAGAATGATGACAAGGATCGTTGCAAGTGCTGCAAAGACCTTCAGTGCTATTTTAATCGACTTGGTATATCCCGAACTTCCTTGTCTCATTACAATGCTGGTATCCATGTAGAAAAGTGGTTAGTGAATCTTGTCAAAGTCTATGATGTGGGCACAGGATAGATTGGCCTTTACTAACTATGCTTCACGTCTCATGATTGTCAAATATGGATTAGAGAGAAAGTGCCGCTTTGAAATGAAGACTCCAGAAATTGAAACTTTTAGTTTTCTCTTTGGGGTTCTGACAAACCGTAGTGCCGACTGTGGGACAAACGTCATAAAACAGGCACAAAAAACCCCACAAAGCGATAGCTTGTGCGGGATTTCTGAGGGTCGACTTCGGGAACTCCAATCAAGATACGCAATCTCCTTCTTATTGAAATCGACTCCCCGGTAATTTACAGAGGCATTGAAAAAATAAGCCTCCCCTCTCCTGGAATATTTCAGACTCCACCTTTCCCAGCCAATGGAATTGATTTTCTCGCGGCAACGGTCCAGTTCTCTCTCGAGGCGAGCAGCTTAACGAAGTAAGATACCAACACGTACTTCAGCAGCCTCTTTGGCTTCTGCGATAATGCGTTTCAGCAAAACATCGCAGGTCGGAATATCGTTAATCAAGCCGATCACCATACCGGCCGTCCAAATTCCACCGTCGACATCCCCCTCTTCCAGCACCTTGGTTCGGCCACTCGTTCCTGCGACCAGAGGTTGAATGTCAGCAAAGTCAGTCGCACCGTCCCTGGCTTCGATGGCTAGGACCTCTTCAGAGATCTTGTTCTTAAAGACACGAACCGTGTTTTTTAAGGTTCTCAACATTAGAGTGGTTTGCCGTTCATCGGCATCGACCATAGCCTGTTTGATATTGTCGTGAACAGGGGCCTCCTGGGTTGCGACAAAGCGGGTTCCCATATTGATGCCATCCGCACCGAGGGCAAAGGCTGCAGCCATCTGGTAACCGTTGGCGATGCCACCGGAGGCCAGTATCGGGACAGAAAGTTTGGCAGCAACCGCAGGGATCAGAACCAGGTTGGTTACATCATCTTCACCTGGATGGCCGGCACACTCGAAACCATCAACGCTGACGGCATCACAACCTATTGCTTCTGCTTTCAATGCGTGACGTACCGATGTGCATTTATGGATCACCTTGATTCCGGCAGCTTTGAAAGCGGGCATAAAGGGTTCAGGATTCCGGCCGGCGGTTTCGACAACCCCTACCCCACTCTCAATAATTGCCTGCACATACTCTTCGTAAGGAGGTGGAGTAATAGAGGGTAAGATTGTCAAATTAACGCCGAATGGTTTATCGGTCATATCAAGACAGCGAGCAATCTCTTTGACCAGATCTTCAGGTGTTGGAAACGTTAAGGCGGTGACAATACCAAGGCCACCGGCATTAGAGACTGCTGCAGCAAGGTCGGCGGTACCAACCCACATCATGCCACCCTGTACAATAGGATATTTGATTCCAAGGAGTTCAGTAATTCTCGTCTTCATCGTTTATGGCCTCATTTTAAAGCTTTGCATTCCAAGAAAGGAACAAGCTCAACCTATTCGTTCAAAATCAACAAGAAGGGGCTAAGACAATCTTTCTACCAGAATCTCAGCGATATCTTTGGAAACCATGCTCTCTTCCATCCCCAGGCCTTTAATGCCATCCTCAAACATGGTCAGGCAGAAGGGGCAATTT
>JAOUDB010000008.1 GCA_029859485.1 Desulfuromonadales bacterium
AAAGCCGACCTCGGTGATCCTGTCGTTCAATATGCTTGTGCCAGTGGTTTCAAGGTCGATGAAGACGAGACGCTCAGGTATCATGTAAGGCCGTTTTCGCAAGAAAAGGTTGATGGAATGACAACATAATCAGGATAAGGGATTTATCTCCTGTCGGTCAACTTACCCTCCTGATTAATGATGGAAATCATCGATAAGGAAGCTTGAGTGAATCTTTAGCCCAGCTTTTGATGTTAAGCTGGGGTTCGATAATTGCTTCCCTTAAGGAAGATTATGAACCGGACAGATGTTGTTCTACAAACCCGGACAGTTTACGTGTTAAAATATGAAAAGCTTTTAGGGTGTGTAGGATCGAGGTTGTGAAACACTGTTGATATTGGATAGCTACAAGAGACCCTGCGGTAGGTGACCATGATGGATTTGACAAAAGCTCAGCGGAAGCACCTTCGTACATTGTCCGAAAAAGCGTATGATCGGGAATTGTCTCAAGCGCTTGATGATTTGTTTGACAAATTTAAGGTGTGGCAGAAGGGGAATCTTTCCTCTTGGGATTTAAACCAAGAAATTCATGAGTTTCATAATGGCAGGTCTAGGGATCTATATAAATTCTACGTAATGAACTATGACCCAATATTCTGCGTTGCATATGCTTTGGCTAAAGAGATTGTCGACATTGAAGATGTTGAAAAAAATTGTCGTGCAATACTTCAGCCCAAAATAGAATTTATAAAGAGCGAATGATCGTGATATGGCCTTGGATCTTTTGGACAGGTGTGTCAGCGGTACGCCTCTGAAACAGCAAAGCTGGTGTGTCAGGACCGATGTTTTGGCACATTGGCAGCAAATTCTCCAATCCAGAATTAGTTGTCATAGACCTGTGTCAACACCATGGTGAATGAGAGATTTTCTCCCAACTGTCTTAATAGTTGTTCCAGCAGCGATTCCCTAAATCATCTTAGGACTTCTTGGACACCTTTCTTTTCTTAAAAGTCACGACTTATGAGAAGAAAACCGGCTTATTATTGATAGAGACATAAAAGAAGACAAAATGATGGCCACCTGGATCAGTTCCGAGTGGTCTTTTATTGTTTTTCAGGGTCTCTGAAGATTTTGCGTTTCTACGAATCAAGTCCACTCAAAACAAAGTGAGATGATTTACGAGAAAGCACACATTTGATTTCAACTCCCAAACGATGTAAATTAGCCGTGACTTATTTGTATGGGCTTCTGAGAATGGTAAGGGGTTTAAAGAGGGAAATGCTTTATCATTTGCTTGACCAAGTAATGGCTTAAAATTTAACCGATGGGTTCACCGATGAAGAACGAAATTTACTTTGACGATGATCGAAAAATTATATGTTGCTCTTTAGAGGGCGAGCTAGATATTGATAAATCAATTGTTTTATCGAAAGATCTTCGCAAGAAGGCATCAGAATTAGGCTTTAATGTGTTTTATGATGCACGGAAGCTTTATGTAAATTACAAAACCTTGCCTGATGATTTTACAACTAAGCTCTCTACGCTTATTGAAAAGCTCTCCAATCTTCTTGAAATTCCTAGCCAACGTATCGTTAGGGTCGCTATCCTTTATGAGATGGGCAAATATGATGAGTACTGGAGGTTCTACGAGGCTGTAGCTTTTAACAGGGGGCTGACAGTCAAGATTTTTACAAACAAGGAAGAGTCAATAAAGTGGTTGTCTGATTCGACGTTCATAAACCACCACTGTCGAGACAAAAACGGGCGTGTTATTGATAAAGACATTTGAGAGACTCTTTAATCCAATCGAAAATGGCCACCTGGAAACGGGTGGCCATTCTTATTTATCAGGGTTTCTGTAAACACCTCAAACACGCCTCTTCTTATCATCATAATAATGCGAGAGGACTTTTAGTAAATATCACCTCTTTACCGCTGAACTCTAAATCTCCAACAAATCCAGATAGACCTTTCTACAATTACCGGTGAACCGCTGATAAAGCCCACTGTTTAAAGCCTGCTCTGGTTCACCTGGAAAAAGAGGATTGCCGCCGGGTGTGGATGAAGATAACTGCTATTTAAGGTCTCAACGTCCGTCTTTCTTCCTAAGAACGAGGGGTGTGCAGATTGCAGCCGCTTCTTAGCAGAAATGATTGCGTCAAGGACAAGATCAACAGTCACATCATCGATGTCAGCAGAAGTGACAAGTAAGGTCTCCAACGAAAGGGTCTCTATGTCGGCAGCAAGGTCAGTATAGGTCCCGGCAGGCAAAACTTGGGAAGTGAAGTACGAAATTGAATCAATCAACATGCTGACATTGGCCCCATTGATTCCGACGATATCAATTTGGTCACTAGCTAGGCCACGGTCAAGCCTTACATCGGGATGCATTCCGACATGAAGCATACCCTGAACAGAACCGTTATGCAGAGCGATAAAGTCCTGTGAATTAACTGAAGGCAGGCTCTGGTACAGGCTGAAACTGTCTTGTTTCCAACCTTCTAAAGCCATGAGTTCTTTAAAAATTAGACTCTGGAGGCTGAAGGGCGCCCCACTGTTCACCCTTTTGCCGGACAGGTCGCTTAACTTAGAGATCTTCGCATCACTGCGCACGATTAACGATATTGGAACACGATACAACGGCATCAGCAAACGCAGTTGATCATAATTGAGGGAAACAAATCGGAACAGACCTGCATTATGGAAGGCATCATAGATGATCTTTGAGTTGACCAGAGCCATGTCGAGTGATCCTGCCTGAACATTTGTCAGATTGTCAGTATAGTTATCTGAAGGTACCGGCCGACAACTGACCTCTTGATCAAACCTGACAATGGAACGACAAACGTTTTTTCCAGCAAAATAAGAAAAGGAACCCACCTCACCGGTGCCTATAAGTAACTCGTAGGCATATCCGGAGGAGGGAGAGAGGCTTGAAAAGATAAACATAAACAAAATAAGTATGATGAGACCGGATTCTTTTTGCATGCACTCCCCCTTTATTAATCTTTTCTTCCCCTGATTTCGGACTTAATAGACTTCATAACCTGCGACTTTATGTGTATTCCTTAACTCTACAACAATTACGCAACATATGAAGTATGAGGGATCACTTTTAAAATGGTAACTTGCCGTCATATATCAAGACATTAGAGTCGATTTGCCTTCTTTTCGTGGATAGGCCCGAAAAAAAACGGCACAGAGATTTAGCCCAACCACTACCCCTCAGGTGGGTTGTTTTTTTATTTGTCAGGGTTTGCAGTAATTCTGCTTTTCTGACCAATATTCCAATCCAAAAACAATGCGAGACGACTTTTAGTAAATATCTCCTCTTTACCGCTGAACGCTATATATCCCTTAAACCCATTTTAAATATCTGGGTTTCTGGAAAATTACCTCTGGTTACAAATAATCAGGTAAAGTAACATCCTAGAAGAAACGCAAGACGGCCCAACCAGTTCCTGGTGAGCCGTCATTTTTTTATTTACTTGCGCCCTAAAATTCAAGGCATTGTAGATGTATGGGTAAACACGTAGTCACTTTCTTTCACCGGTGTGTGGCAACCAAAGCATTCAAAGACAAAAGATTCATTCTGTCCATATGGCTTCAACTCCATCCCTTTCCAGCGAGCAAATCCCCATCCTCCAGTGCTCGGATATTTTTTTGAATCTTTTTCCATGAATTCGACATGAACAAACTCTCCAGGAACGACGGCTTTTTCCCAACTTAGCATAGTGGCTTCTTTCCAGACCATTTTCCCCAATATGGCACCGTCAGGCCAGGGATTGATATTGTTCGACCTCACAGCCTCAATTGCCTTGTCATTGCCGACAATGACACGAAGCGTGCTATTGTCCAAACGATGTGAGGTGCTAACGAGTCGCCAATCTTTGTAATTTTTGGGAAATTCAATGCCATTTGGGGATGGTGGAACGATTTCCGATGCCTGGGCTGCACTCAAAAAAGAAGCGGCTAGGAACAAGAAAATCATTAAGTTCTTCATATGCTAACCTCCATGTTTTGGGGATGGTTAATTAACCTATATCGTATTCTTTTGAAGAGTCAAAAGGGGCCCAAAAAGTCCTCCTAAATTAAAGGGGCAGTAAGAATTTCGCATTTCAGCCAATCTCAGCTCCTCAAAACGATCTAGGAGGAGAAACAAGATATCTTGACAGACTTACTTTTAGAGCTAACGTAAAGAACAAAGCTAAACTATTTCCCGACAAAGCCAACCTTCTCGCAAGAGTGGGACGGAAAGTGGCGGATCTTTACCCCTCAAAAACGACACGAAGATGGCCGAACTGCCGAAGGATTTAAGCCCTTATGGTGGAGTCGGCCTTTTTATTTATGACCTTCTGCCATATGCAGAAGGAGGTGATATCAAAAGCAGAGTTACAAACATGGGAGTGCCTAGAACACTGGTGGCGATTCATAGCAACTACCAGAGCGCAGCTATTACTGAAGGAGGAAGACTATGGCAACATTTGTTACACTTATAAACTTCACCGATCAGGGGATTCGGAACATAAAGGATTCTCCAAAGCGTTTTGAATCATTTAAGTCGTTGGTGGAAGCTCAGGGTGGTACGGTCAAGAGTGTTTATTATACTCAGGGTAATTACGACATGGTGGTTATCGTGGAAGGTGACGAGGAAGCTGCAATGACTGCGAATCTGACGGTTGGTTCGCTCGGCAACGTGCGCACTCAGACATTGCGTGGTTTCTCCGTGGATGAGATGAAGAGTTTTATTAGTAACATGCCTATATCATTATGATTTCTTAGACGAAAGCTGACTTCTTTTTGACAGAGATATTTAAGACGACAAAATGATGGCCACCCGGAGTTGATCCAGGTGGCCTTTCCTATTTATCAGGGTTTTTAGTAAATCTGCATTTCTGTCAATTTCACACCGTCATAACAATGTAAGAGGATTAATAAGACATAGAATGTTCCAAAGATTTTCTGCCGTTATTAGGTTAATAATTGTCAGATTGTTGTAAATAATTAGAATCGGTTGACAAACCTAACTTCAGGAATAAGGTGAACTAACACAGGTAAAAAATCCCAGACAAAGCCAACCTTCTCGTGAGAGAGGGACGGAAAGCTACGGATCTTTAATCTACAAACATCACAAAGATGGCCGAGCTGCCGAAGGTAATAACCTAACTTGCTTGGCCTTTTTGCTACATGAGGCGCCTTAAAAGGATATTAATAAAGGTTGATGATGTTCTGCCAAGTAATGAGAAATTTGTGGCTACTGCATTAACGGGAAGAGCACACATTTTATTAGGCGGCTTTATTATTTTAAAAACAGAAAACGTCCGAGAAAGGAGGTTTACCATGTTCATCGAAGTAGAACTGTACGATGGTGACCTATCCATCGTCTCACCAGAAGGATTGGACAGACTTCTCGAACACAACCTCGCGAGTCGATTTAGACGTACTGCAGGGTGGGCTGTCGTTGGCACTGATTCGGTCCGCTCAACTGTCCAGCGATTAGAAGACTATGAAGGATGCGAGCGCCGTCATGTTGAGAAACAAAATCGTATAATTTATTCAAGATCATGAAAATTTAAATCTAAGTCACGAATTGAGAGAAGAAAAATGGCTTCTTGTTGATAGAGACATTTAAGACGACAAAATTATGGCCACCAGGGTTTCGATCCTTGGTGGCTGTTTTTATTTTGTCAAAGTGTAACTGCCCTCACGTTCTTAGTGCGTCATTCTTAAATTTGATCAGTGCTCTGAGTGAACATGAAACAAGTCCAATAAGTGATAAGATGAGTAGTAGACAGGTAAACATCTAAAATAAAAAACAAAATAAAGGGATTCCAACATGACAGAATTCACCCAAAAAAGTATGGCGTTTCTAGGTGTAAAGGCTGTTGCTCTGCCCGTAATTGACGTAGCAAGAGCAGAAAACTTTTACGGCAAGGTGCTCGGCCTGCCTGCCGCCAAACACCCTGGAGAACCCTACGGATACCTTCTCGGAGAGACGATCTTATTGCTCAAGCAGGATTGGTATGCCGAGCCGAGTTCGGAGCCTAGTCCACGGATTACCTTACAAGTGGATGATGCCCGCAGTCTTGTAAAGACGCTCAAAGAGCGCGGTGTAACAATTTCCGATGATGTGGAACCAACCAAAACTGGATTTGTCGGAAGTTTCCTGGACAGTGAAGGTAACAAGCTTTGGTTTTGTTCCTATAACTAACGACTTCTGAGAAGAAAACCGGCTTCTTATTGATAGAGACATTTAGGAAGCACTTTAATACATGAAACGATGGCCACCAGGATCAATTCCGAGTGGTCATGTACTATTTATCAGGGTTTGCAATAATTCCACATTTCTGACCAATTTCCCCCTCCAAAACAATGCGAGAGGAATTTTAGTAAATATCTCCCACAAATCCATTCTTAAATATCAGGGGGAGTAAGAATTTCTCAGTTTTTACCAATCAACGAAGCAGAAATCTATGCAGGAGGAATTACAGTAATCCTGCCATCTCATCAAACGTCAATCACTTCACGGCCAATTTCAGTCTTATAAGTCAGGGTCAGTAAGAATTTCACATTTCCGCCAATCTGAGCGCCTCGAGACAATGTAGGAGGATTAATAGGATTATTTGACATGCCTGTTTTCAGAGATAACATAAAAAAAACAGGCGAAAGATTTCCCGATAAAGCCAACCTGATCGCAAGAGAAGGACGGAAAGCGGCGGGTCTTTACTCTACAAAAACAACACGAAGATGGCCGAGCTGCCGAAGGATGTTTATCCAACGGAGGAGTTCGGCCTTTTTGTGTTTTTCTGTACATGGTAGTTCTCACCCCCAGACATATAGTGTCAATTCTGATAGAGGGGGTTAACCAGAGATTTAAAAAATGAGAATGTTTTGGATAGGACAGAAAATGTTTCGGGCTGCGGGCTTTGTGGTCGGATTTCTGGTGCTTCCTGCCCTTACAGAGATATGTCTTTCTCAGACATACAAGTATATCGACGAAAATGGTCATGTCGTCTTCACTGATAATGCAACAAACATCCCGGAACCGTACTATAAAAAAACTACTATTATCCACGAGCAACGACAAGAATGGGCCTATCAAAGGAACGATACTGAACCTGAAACGTCGTATCGCGCAAGTTTGCAAATGCTAGCAAAAGAAAAGGCCGGAAAACGCTGGACCAAGATCGAGATCAAAAAGAAACATGTTTTTGTGCCAGTAAAAATCACTATAGCTCACAAAAAAACAACGCTTAAATTGCTTCTGGACACTGGCTCAGATAAAACACTGCTGTATGAAAGGGCTCTTAAAGGTTTTAACCTTCGTAATCAAAAGATTGTGCGCGTGCAACAAGCTTCTGGAAGTCTCGTTAAGACCAAAGAAATAACTCTGACCAAATTGGAGGTTGGAAAGACCAAAGAGGAAGAGATGACAGCCCTGGTCCTCGCATTCCAAAGTTTAAGGGTAGAGTATGACGGTCTTCTTGGGGCAGATTTTTTGTTAAAGCATCGATATGTAATCGACTATGACAAACAACTGTTGTATTTGGAGTAAATGCCCATGCTCCCCGACCTAGTGAGCGATTAAGGTTCGTGACATTCTTAAATGTCACGATTTATAGAATGAATAATGGCCACCTGAAAAAGGGTGGCCTTTTTATTGGATTGCAGGGGTAGTAAGAATTTCCCAAATTTGTCGATTTCACACGCACCAAGCAATTCAGTAGGATTTATAATAACTCTACGCCCGTAATTTTTATTCACACGCTGCACCCAATAATCAAGCTTATAAATCAGGGTTATGACACTTATTTGGTGTCTTGATGATCAACCATCTCGCATGCGAGCAGACTCACATGGTCGATGACTTTATAGGGAGGATATGTGGCTAAGGGATAAATGAATAGCCATAGTGCTTGCCATACATAGATAAGGATCGACGGACGCCCTTCTCCTGAGAAATAATCTCCAATAAATACACAGACAGCAAACCAGCCGAGCATCCAAGAGACACCACTAACCAATCGCACAGCTTCCATGTACCATGCAACTATCAGCACTGATCGTTTGGGTGTCAACTGATGTTGACGGAGAAAGCCTTTCGCCAGCCACCGTGACAAAAGGATAAAAATGATCAGGAGCGTGATTATAATTGTTTCGTTGTGAATGAAAGTCGCTGACATGTTGTGTGCCCGTTCGGACTCCCAAATAATATATACAGACTATTATTCTCCTGCTTCTATAAACTTAATCATATCGGTAGAGTTTTAATATGCCAGTAAAAGGTCACCCAATTATTTTGTGTGGCCTTTCTATTTACCTGTGCTTCAATTACCTAAATACCAAAACACAGATTCGCAGACAATGTTGTTGTGAGCTGTACGGCGATAATATGTGTCAGTTTCACCATCCATAAGACAGGAAAATGGCCTGCCCTCCCTAGTTGGGCCATTCTTACGTTGCAGGATTTAAACAAAAAAGAGCCCACTTTAAAGAGCATCTCTTGGAAAGACTGTTCGGTGGATTCGTTTTTATTTCATTTGACGTGACAAGCAGCACAGCCTTTTTCTCTTTGAATCTGTATTCTGGTCTCACCCAATTGTGTAGTATGTACAATGGACGTTCAACGATTTTCAATCCTTTACCGAGCTCTTCTTCCACTTCAAATTCAAGCAGAGGATCTGTTAGGAAATAACTCTTATCCTGATCATAAGTTCGGTAGGTTTTCAGATCTTCATCCCAGAAAGTTACGTAATTCGTATCATTTTTTGCATATAAAAGGCTGGGAACCATTTTGCCATTTTTGTTGAAGGGGCCATCTGAAACATTCAAGCAACCGCAAATAGCTAGAAAAATAAAGAATAAAAGGACCTCGCTTAAAAGTTGATTATGCCTCTTGGCCCCATGTTTGTCTGAATTTTCCCAAAAGATGCGAAATTTTAAGTTGTTTTTAAAGATTCCTCCTGAGTGAAAGAAGTTAACTGTCTTCATAATCCTCACCTCCCATCCCTGAAAAAATGGCCGAGCACACCGACTTATGAAAATTCGGCAGCTCGGCCATCTATATTGGGAAAAGATCCGCCTCTTTCCGTCCCGTCCTCATGGGCGGTTTGGCTTTTCGTTCTCTTTTTAGTATTTTCTCACCATGTGTCTAGGTGTAAATGCTTTTGGTATATTCTTGTTAGCAATGGGTATAGGGCGAGATTGTCGAGATAGGAGAAGGCACAGTCCAGAGATGGTCGAAGATTAAGTTTTTATCCAGCAAGAGAAGGCGTATTCCCGAAACAAACCCCTTTTATAAGTGACGACTTCCGAGACGAAAACAGCCGTCTTATTGATAGAGCCCTTTAGTAAGAGAAAATGATGGCCACCTGGATCAACTCTGAGTGGACATTTATTGTTTATCAGGGCCAGTGAGAATTTCGCATTTCGGCCAATCTGAACACCAGCAAACAATGCGAGAGTATAAACAGCAAATATGGAGGGCTGAACTCGAAATAGCTCCCCCCTTGCACCCAAATTTTTTTGAAACGCTATTTCCTGCTTTTGATGTAATTGAGTGCCATGCTTACGGGGAGTTCATCACTTGAGGGGCCGTTGCGTATGTAGAAGGCTTCACTCTTGTTAGTCTTAAGGAATACTGGTTCAGTAGAGCGGTCACAAACGACAACCCCAACAGTTTTGTCCTTTACAGGGAAGATCTGGAAGCGGATGTGTTTGGATAGAACAGTACCAACATGTTGTGCTATGAGATTTTTGAAGTGCAGCTTACACTTGTCTTCATTTTCGAAAACATCCTTCTCTAGTCCAGTAATCTCACCACTATCGGTTACACCGAGAAGCAATATTCCACCATTTGTATTTAGAAAGGCAGCGACGCTCTTCAACCAGGCCAGCTCAATTTCCTTGCCTGGTTTCTTGGTGTGAAGATTCATACGTATAGTCGATTTAAACTCAACCTCAGGTCCTTCTCCACGTTCAATAATCTTACAAATGCTTGTTTCAGGGTCATTCACATCGAAAATACTGTTCTCAGTCTTTTCCAGTTTTCGACCATAGTTGCGATAAATCCAGGCAGCAAGGGAAATTGCTAGAAAAACAGAACCTAAACAAACAAGCCAAAGTTTCATCTTGAGTTTGCCTGCTTGTGTGATGATGTCCTGCTCTGGGATCATCACGCAAACCCACGTAGTACGACGTACGTTATCAAGAGGAAGGAACCCGCTCCACCAAGTTGTCCCTTCATGCTGGATCGATAATACTTTTTCGCCCAAGTTTTCTTCACCGATCCAGTTGGAGTATGCCTCTCGAACCAAAGGTTCCTGAACCGAAGACAATGCAAGAAACTCGGACTCCGTCTCTAAAGTTTTGGGGACATAAAGTTTTGCATCACGTCTAAATATAAATATCCGACTATTGGCGCTAGGTGTAGAATTGGACATTTCCGTGAAGAGTTTATCCAACAAAATGTCGAAAGCGACAACCACTGGTTTCTGGTCATTTTTACGCAAATAGGAAATCGATGCGGTAACCCCCACCGCCCCCGAAGCAAAGAATTTGTAGGGTTCCGTCCACGATATATCATCTTCAGAAAGTGCTGGAGTAAACCAAGGGCGGCGACGGGGGTCATAGTCGGAATCATTCGCTTCCGAATTTATTTTGTTGTATTCAGCATCCCACAAAGTAACGACAGACTGCCTCTTTGTCTGCTTGGCGTTTATTTGACTGGTTCTCAATCCATCGGCTTCTAAACGCACATAATAACTGTTGCCATCTATGTCCGCGACAGAGACGCCGTAAAGCAAATTTTCACGGGCAAATATGGGGAAAAGTAAACGATTTAACTTGTCAGTCTCTTCGATTGAAAAAAGTTCGGTTTCTCCCCAGTCGCGTACAAGACCAAGCGTCGCCGTCATGGACTCGGCCATGGCGCTAAACTTACCAACGGCTCGCTCTGCTGCATTATCGATGAATTGCTCTGAAATTTTTCTCTGGGCTTGGGCTGACAGGTATGTCACTGGCAAAATAATTGCGAGTGAAAGCACCACAACCAAAATCACGAGGTCTCTTGTTAATTTATGTGGATTTTTATTCCGTAGGGTCATTGTTTGCTTAACTCTCTCGTAAACTCTTGCTGATATTGTTTCATTAATTTTTAACTAACAAGCAGGAATGAGGCCCCTTTATTCTTTAGGTCTTTACAGTTTTTCAATAAGTTTACTGTACTACAGCAAATGCTGTACACAAATTGGAACAATTATTACTACACTAATTTTTTATTGGCCAAAATCAGGGGTTTCTATAAATTCATAGTATTGAAAAGTCAGAAAGGGCTGGAGAACTAAAACTTGGGAGAGCCCCTTATCTCGAAGTAGATGCACCACCAGTCTTCGGTCAGCTTAAAGCATTTTTGAAACTTAGCTGAGTCAAGACAACGTGAGAGTATTTCTGCTATTTTTTCAGTATGTTAGAGCTTCGGTGTTACGATGGTCTTCATTTATAATAGACAACTTTTGCTTCTGTGAATCGCCCCTAGTTTTATAAACAATCCTGAGCTATTTAATAATTAAGAGTGGGGCTAATTCCCCGCAGCTTGCTGCGCGATAGTTCATTTACTTATGCATTCAAACACGCAAGTTATGTGTCCACAATCTCAAGCGTGATTCCGTAGGTCTTTGCCACCTCGCGTAAATAATTCTCATCCTCACACATGCTCTTCCCCGGTTCATCGGACACCTTCGCCACCGGCTGACCATTGACGCGAACGATCTTGATGATAATGTTCAGCGTTTTTATGCCGACATCATTGCCGAGGTTGGTGCCGATACCGAAGGACATCTGGACCCGGCCACGGAAATGCTCGTAGATCTTGATCATGTGCGGAAAATCAAGGCTGTCGCTGAAGATCAGGGTGCGGGACAAAGGATCGATACCGCTGCGGCTGTAGAGTTCGATCGCCTGTTCTCCCCAGTTGAACGGGTCGCCGCTGTCGTGGCGCAAACCGCTGAAGGACCGTGCAAGGGCAGGGGAAAAGTCGCGGCAGAAGGCGTTCATGCTGTAGGTGTCGGTCAGGGCAATACCGAGAGAGCCGTGGTACTCGCGGACCCAGCCATTCAAGGCGGCCCGCTGCGCATCGGCAAGATCGACCACGCCCTGCCAGGCTTGCAGCCACTCGTGGGCCATGGTGCCGATGGGCGTGAGATCAAGTTTCCAGGCCAGGTAGATGTTGCTGGTGCCGGCGAGGTGTTGCGGAGCCGTATCACGGAAGATCTTGACCATCTCGTACTGCCACGCTTTCGAGGCACGTCGCCTTGTCGAAAAGTCGGCGATCCTGACTCCGGCCAAGTCACTGTGATCGGTCAGCATCCGGAGTTTGTTTGCCAGTCGCTGGCGAGCAAAGTCCGTATCGAAACCGAACTCGAGTTGAAAGGTGTTGAGCTCGCTGATGATTGCCAGGGCATAGATCTCAAAGAGACAGATGGCCACAATCGGCCCGCGGAAGCGCAGGTCGATGTCGCCTTCTGCGAGCGGCCGTGCATAGACGTGTTCTCGCTCAAGCTGGAAAGTGCGCAGGTATTCCAGGAAGTCTTTTTTGAAAAACGGCAGGGTGGCCAGATAGGCGAGTTCGTCTTCCTCGAAGCGGAGTGTGCAGACCAGATCGAGCTGTCTCACGATCTCAGAGAGGATCCGGGTCAGGTCGGTGCCGTTGCCGGTCCGGTTGCGGCAGTTGAATTTCCACTCGGCCACAACCCCAGAGAATTCGGGAGCGTGGTAGAACGCTTGCATCATCGTCAACTTGTACAGGTCGGTGTCGAGCAGCGAAGTGATTAGTGGCTCTTGTGGCACAGGGTCCTCCGGGGTCATCGCCGAGAGAGATCAGGGTGAGGACTGCAGTTCGCTTGCGCTCTGGATGATGTAGATCCCGGCGCGGCGCATCTCTGCCTGGTCCGCATCGAGAGTCTCCGGGTTGACGCTGCGACAAGCGCCGAGGTTAACGATGACCTTGAATCCGGCGGCTTTAAGCTGTAGCGCCGTGGTCTTCATGCAGTAATCGGTGGCCAGACCGCCAACGATCACTGTCTCAATGTTCCGTTGGTGCAGCCACTCGATCACCCCGGTCGACTCGCTGCTGGCCAGGTCGTGGTAGCAGGCACCGTACGGGTGCTTCTCCGGATCAATACCCTTATGCACCACCAAGTCGTAGGCGTCTTCATCCGGCAGGCCGGGGATCAGCCTGTTGCCCTCGGTGCCGGCTACGCAGTGGGCTGGCCACTTGACATCAAGGTTCGGATAATCTCCCTCAACCGGGGTCAGCACCTGGTTCGGGTCATCGGTCACCCAGAGAGCTTCGGCGGGGTGTTGATCTTTGCTGACCACCCGGCAGGTGGAGTAGTTCGCCTGCTCGTTAAGTTCACCGGCGATCTCATCACCACCAGCGATCGGCAGTTCCTTCGGACATAAAGGCGTAAAACCGCGTTGCGGGTCGACGTCGAAACTGGCGGTTTTCTCTCTTTCAACAAACATCGACTTTCCCTTCCGTAGAAATCTGTTCAAACCCTTTGGATCAGCGGGCTGGTTGGCGACCTTTTCATTTAAACACACGATGATGAAATGAGTATAGTGACAGCGTGTTTTTCTATGAGATTGGGGACACTCAAGATAGAATGTTTCTTTTGAGTTTCTCCGATTCAGGCTAGGCGTTCCAGCCGCCATCGGCAGCAGTTACGTGAATTAAGTGCACGGTGTCATTTGATAAGGCACCGCCTTTGATTATGTCTGCTGCCATTTATTAAATTGCATACTCGATATGCTTTGCTGTGCTTCTCTGAAATCGACAGGATTTGACTTGAAATACCCACCCCTGGCCACAGACAACAACCAGCCGCCCAAGAGTTTGTTTGATGTTTTTATTTACAGCCGTCGCGCCCTTGAACTGGTCTGGTCGACTAGCTCAAGGCTGGCCCTGGTCTTTGCATCCTTAACGCTTGTGGCCGGGGTGTTGCCCGCCGCCGTGGCCTGGGTCGGCCAGCTGATCGTCGATGGTGTGGTTACTGCGATGGGTCAGCAGCAACAGAGCGGCAGTGCCGATACCACCTTTGTGCTCCTGTTTGTTGCTGCTGAAGCAGGTCTGGTGGCTTTGATTGCCGGTGCGCAACGTGGCATCTCGACGTGCCAGGCGCTGCTGCGTGCGCTGATGGGGCAGCGTATCAATCTGATGATTCTGGAAAAAGCCTTAACCCTCAAACTGGCAAATTTCGAAGATTCGGATTTCTATGACAAGCTGACCCGTGCCCGGCGAGAGGCCTCGACCAGACCGTTAAGCCTGGTAACGCGAACCTTTGGCCTGGCGCAGAATGCAATATCACTGACCAGTTACGCCATCCTTCTGGTGCAATTCTCACCATGGGCGGTTCTGATTCTGGTGGCTGGCGGTATCCCGGAATTTATCGCCGAGGCTAAATTCTCCGGTGACAAGTTTCGCCTGTTCCGTTGGCGATCGCCAGAGACGCGGATGCAGATGTACCTGGAGACAGTACTGGCCCGGGAGGACTACGCCAAAGAGGTCAAGCTGTTCCGTTTGGGACCAAAATTGCTGGAACGATATCGAGCGATCTTTACGAAGCTGTTTGCCGAGGATCGCAAACTGACTCTGCGCCGTGATAGCTGGGGATTCGCACTTGGGCTGATCGGTACTACCGCCTTTTATAGCGCTTACGCCTGGATTGCCCTTGCGGCCATCAAGGGCATGATCAGTCTGGGACAGATGACGATGTACCTGCTGCTTTTCAAACAGGGGCAATCGGCAGTTTCGGCCAGTCTTTCGGCGATCAGTGGTATGTACGAAGACAACCTCTACTTATCGAACTTGTACGAGTACCTGGAGCAACCGACGCCAACAGTGGCAGGCAAGTTACAGCAGGGCCCGCAGCCGGGTGACGGAGTGCGTTTTGAAGATGTCAGCTTCTCCTATCCAGGGAGCGAAGAACCGGCCTTGCGTCAGGTCTGTCTGCATCTTAAGCCGGGAGACAGCCTGGCCCTTGTCGGCGAAAACGGTTCCGGAAAAACCACCCTGATCAAGTTGCTGACCCGCCTCTATCAACCTGATGCCGGACGCATCCTGCTCGACGGTCTCGATTTACAGTTATGGGATGCTGATTCTTTGCGGCAGCGGATCGGGGTCATATTTCAAGATTTTGGCCGTTACCAGTTTCTGGTCGGGGAAAATATCGGCGCCGGCGATATGAGCCACTTCGAAGATCGGCAACGCTGGCATAAAGCCGCTGAGATGGGGATGGCGAGTGAGTTCATAGAAAAGCTGCCGCAACAGTATGATACCCAACTCGGTAAATGGTTCAAAGACGGACGCGAGCTCTCCGGCGGACAGTGGCAGAAGATTGCTCTGGCCCGCGCCTTTATGCGCACCAAGGCAGACCTGCTGGTGCTCGACGAACCGACTGCCACTATGGATGCAGCAGCTGAGGCGGCCATCTTTGAGCATTTTCGTGAGTTAAGCCGTGGCAAGATGACGGTTCTGATTTCCCATCGTTTCTCAACCGTGCGTATGGCTGACCAGATCGTCGTTATCGATAATGGCCGCATCATCGAACAGGGCAGCCACGAACAGTTGATGGAGCGGGGAGGCCAGTACGCTTATCTTTTTTCGCTACAGGCTCAGGGGTATCGCTAGCCGGGGACACTTAAAATTAAATGTCCCTTTTAAGTGTTCCCAATAATACATTTGAAGAGTTTTTGAATCTGGCTATCTAACCGCCTCTTCACAAGTTTATCCTCGATGAAGTTGACAAACCTCCGTCGTACGTTACTAGTTCAGATATGATGAGAGCGCGTTAAAACGACGACACCTGTGCGGGGGTGAACATGAAAGTAATCAAGCGGATTCTGTTGGCCGTGGATGAATCGAGTCACTCGGACCTGGTTGTCGAGAGGGCCATTGCGATGGCAGACTCTTTTGAGGCGAAGATTTTTCTGGTGTATGTCCATCCCAAGGTTCTGGAGCTTGGTCAGCCTTACTACCAAGAAGTTCTCAACAAGTATATAGAGAACGCAGAACATACAGTTGCTCATCACAAAACGCATCTTGAGAAGAGTGGGGTTGATTTTGAAGTGTTGATCCTCGAAGGCGACCCTGCAGAGATGATCAACGAAACGGCGCGCGTTATGAAAAGCGATCTGATCGTGATGGGATCAAGAGGTTTGTCGAACATCCTGGGCTTAACCTTGGGGAGTGTCAGCACCAAGGTGTTGCACTCAGCCAAGTGTATGGTGCTGATTGTGCCCTAGGGGATACATATAGCATCTGGGACACTCAATTTTGAGTGTCCCTTTTAAGTGTTCCCGATTCCCGTTTACGTTTTATTTCATCCCTCCATCCCGTTTAATCTCCTCCAGCTCCGCCTGAAAGCGTGATAACTCCAGCTTAAACTCTTCAGACGGCGCAACCTCCGTGCGGAAGTTATGCCGAAAGGCCTCCCAGTCCGGCTGCCCGTCGTTGATAGCCCGGCTGCGAGCAACCTGCTCTTCAAGCGCTTTGTAGCCTGCATCAATCGCCTTGGCAGATTCTGTGTCGGCTTCGGACCAGGTGAAGTTGGAAAAACGTCCAAGCTCACCGGTATCGAGTCGCTCTGGGTGATGGGCGATGAGATAGTTGAAGCGGGCACGCTTAAGTGCGATCAGGGCGTGCTGGTGGTCGCGTTGGGCGTTGGCGGTCGCAGTGAATTCCGGCTTGTTTTTGATCAGCAACGCGGCCAAGTTGTCTTGCCAATGGCTCTGCGCAGTCAGGTAACGATCCATGGTTGACCGGGTTTGTTGCAAATCAGTGGCATGGCCCATGTTAACCAGCAGGCAAAGGACCATGAACATAGAAATAAGGGTGGGGCGGAATGTTGACACGTCTGTCTCCTCTGGGATGGTTTCAGAACTGAGCCAGTATACCCTGCGGTCGCTGGGGACAGTGAATAAAGAGTGTACCTTTTGAGTGACCCCAAGCGCCTAAACAGTGGAAGGCCCGCACTTGTCGCCGGGCCTTCTTAATGGATTCTCTTCGCGCCCTTATCACGGGCTTAGCAGGCAATCTCGGATCGCCCACATCTGATGCAAACTACCCAATAATCAGAGTCTGTTTCGATAGGCGCCTCCTTTGTGCGGCCAACAAACCAACCGTTGACTCCACACTTTTATTATACACCATCTTAACGGAATGGGGACAGACACCTTTTAAATAGCCAAAGGAGCCAGTTTCCGCAACTATGGCAGTTGAAACCCCATCCTTTTTAAAGCCGATACAGTGCTTTTATTGACATTCCTGACCTCAATTCGGTAGTTGTGGAATTCCCTTCTGACGGGGTACTCACCTCTGAGGCGTTCAAATGACCCGGGTGCAGCAGCCCGGAGTCTTTTATCATCCGCAAGGATGTCATAGGTTGCCAACACCGCGTCAGCCAGGACACTTTCGTCGTCTTTTTTGTGACCGTCGAGTTGAATGAGCGTTTGCTCCGGCAACTCAACCTCCGTCGGTTGCCAGTCATCGATCCCGAGCTTGAAAAAGCGGCTGACTGCGCGGAGGCTCATCATTGTGCCAATGGCTTTGCCGTCCCTGGAATAACCGGCGATATGGGCCGTGCCCAAATCTGCTTTCTTAAGCAGTTCCAGGTCGATCTCAGGTTCGTTTTCCCAGCAATCGATGATCAGGCCGGAGATCGAGCCGGAGTCCAGTGCGTTTTTCACTGCTCCGCTGTCAAAGACCTCCCCCCGACAGGTATTGATCAGCAGGGGGCTTTTCTCCAAGTCTTTTAAAAAGCTGTCGTCAACCATGTGATGGGTGGCAAATTCTCCTGCGGACTGCAAGGGGACGTGGAAGGTGATGATATCGGCTTGCTCCCGGATTCGGGCAAGACTGGTAAAATTGTCGCTGCCTTCCGCTCTTTGCCTGGGCGGATCGTTAAGCAGGGGCTGCATGCCAATGGTGTGGCACAATTCTGCTGCTTTTCTCCCCACATCCCCAACACCGACAATGCCGACGGTGAGATCGCGAAGCTTGATTCTCTTTTTGCGCGCGTAGGTCAATAACGCCGAAGCAAGGTACTGGTTGACGCTCCCGGCATTGCACCCCGGAGCATTGGCCCAGGCAATACCCTGTCGTCTGCAGTAGGCTGTATCAATATGATCAAACCCTATGGTTGCCGAGGCGATGAATTTTACCATAGAGCCTTCAAGCAGCTCCGCGCTGCAGATGGTTCGGGTCCTGGTGATGAGAGCGTCGGCATTCCTGACGATAGCCGGTGTCAACTCTTCTCCCGGCAGGTAGATCACCTCCGCGAACGGTTCGAGGGCGCCTTTGATATAGGGGATCTTGTCATCAACAATAATGAGTGATCGTGAGTTGCTTTTCGTGGTTTGCGTCGACATCGCCCGGTTCCCCCGTTGCGGTTGAATGATTCAACAGAAATGTCTGCTCTCTCCTTCGACCCGACAAAAAAACCTGTCAAACTTAAAATCCCGAACTCCTGACTCAGTGTCTGTTTGGTGTCGGTAATTATTGAGAGGCGCTATGCAACCCCACCTTTAAGCCTTGTTGATTTGAAACCTGTATCCTGTACGTTCCTGATCAAGAAGACAATTAAAAGGCTGCTTGCCAGTTTAATGATTGTCTGTCCCCACATTGCCTCCCAGATCGGCCCGAAAGCCAAATAAACGAAGACGACGGAGTCCATGGGTGTTCCAACAAGGTTGCTGACGATGACGCGCCCTCGAAAAGAAAGGGGTGATGCTGTAAAGACGGCCCAATCCAATCCTTCTGCGACAACAAAAGCTCCCAGGCTTGCCAGAGCCAGGGTGGGAGAAAAGAGTGCGGAGATCCCGGATGCGACGAACATCCAGATCCAGCAGCCCCATTTCCCGAATCTTCTCTGGATAAGGTCTCTTGCTGTGAAAGTGAAACCGACAGCCACTGCCCCGGCGGGAAAAGAAAGTCCCGCCACCTGAATGATACCAAAATTCATGACCAGCAAATTGGCAACGACTATGGATCCCAGGTAAAAAAGTGCTTCAAACATCTATACCTCTCAAACTTACAGCTTTTTTGTCAATCATGACGATAAAGGTCATAATAGTATGTGCGTTCCTTTGAGAGCAAGTGGGGAGCTAAGGGCACACAAAAGAGAGTGTCCTCTTTGAGTGTCTCTAACCGACAAAGATTTACCCCTTTAAATCCTTAGGGAAAACTCACCAAACCGCACAAAGCTGGTATAATTTAACCAATCAACACGGTCGAAACTATTTCTACCAGGGAAGCGATGTCCTCTTGTTCCTTGATCAGTGAGATGTGAGGTGAGTATGGAAAGCAAAGGGGTTAAAAGGATTTTAGTGGCTGTAGACGAGTCTCCACGCTCCATCAAGGTTGTGGAAAGAGCCGCAGAGATAGCGGGGCTTTTTCGTGCAAAGATAATTCTTGTGCACGTGCGCCATAAGGTTCCAGATGTCCTCGGCGAACCTTTTTATCAAAATCTTTTCAATCATTATATGCACGCCGCCGAGCAGGCAACGGCACCGTTGCAGGTGATGCTTAATGACAAGGGGATCGACCACGAGGTGTTGATCCTCGAAGGTGACCCTGCTGAGGCCATTACCGAGGCAGCGAGCAACCAGAAGTGCGAACTCATCGTTATGGGCACAAGGGGTCTTTCGAATATCGCGGGCATGGCTCTCGGCAGCGTCAGTCACAAGGTGCTTCAAATCATGGATCGCATGGTTCTTATTGTGCCGTAAATAGACAGGGCCGTTTTGTGAACCGTGTCGCTCGAGGCAGGGACACGCGTCGAGGTCTTGGAAAATGTGTCTCCCCATAATTCGGTGGCACGTTCGTAATGTGCCACCGAATTCCATCAAAGCCATCCGCATAAGCTTAGATCTGGTATGATGCCCCCAGGTCATGTTGACCAAACCAATACGGAAACCATATGAATAATATTCTGATTGTTTACTCAAGCACCGATGGACACACGCGGAAAATCTGCGAGCGACTGCAGCAGGTAATCGAAGAGCAGGGCAGTCAGGTGCAGTTGCTGCAGATTGATGAACCGCATCCCGACTTGACGGACTTCGACAAGATCGTTGTTGGGGCGAGTGTCCGCTATGGGAAACATAGTAAGTTGATCTACGACTTTGTCAAAAAGAACCAGCAGCATCTTGACAGGAAACCGAACGCCTTTTTCTCGGTCAATGTTGTTGCTCGGAAACCTGAAAAAAACCAGCCTGATACAAATCCATACTTAAAGAAGTTTCTGGGCCAGATTGCATGGCAGCCGAAACATCTTGAGGTCTTTGGTGGCAACCTTGATTATCCAGGGTGTCGCTACCTTGACCGTCAGATGATACGTTTGATCATGTGGATGACCAAAGGTCCGACTTCGCCCGATACTGTGGTGGATTATACCGATTGGGACCAGGTCGAGGCTTTCGGACACCGGATCAACGAGATGCAGGGTTGATTAAAGGTATGGGTCTATAACTGTTAGATCGGGGGACACCTTGGTCCTGTGTTCCCGTTCCTGTTGTCTATGCAGATTGAAATCTCCAAGAGGTAACTATGACTTTCATCGAAGCGAACCAGCAGACCTGCAGCCAGGATGGCCTCTGCAGTGCGGCCTGTCCGGCCAAATTGATCAACTTCTCCCCGGGTGCATATCCTGCCCCGATTGCCGAGGCGGAAGAACTGTGCATCCGTTGCGGGCACTGTGTTGCGGTTTGCCCGTCCAGCAGCTTGCTTCATGCCGAGATACCCCTGGCTAACTGCCCGAAGATTCGGCCCGAGCTGTTTCTGAACCCTGAACAGTGCGAGCAGTTTCTCAGAAGCCGGCGCTCGATCCGCAACTACCGCGACAAGCCTGTGCCCCGGGAGACTCTGCAAGAGCTCATCGAGCTGGCGCGCTATGCGCCGACCGGACACAACACCCAGAGTGTCGAATGGCTGGTTCTGAGCGATCGTGAAGATTTAGACAAGCTGGTGCAGATCGTTGGCCAGTGGATGCGCTGGATGCTGACGAATATGAAAGAGTTCGCTTTGTCGTTTCATATGGATAAAGCCCTGGCGAGGCTGGAAGAGGGTGACGACGTCGTGTTGCGTGGCGCTCCGGTGCTTGTGGTGGCCCACGCCGCCAAAGAAGATCCTATGGCTCAGTCCAGCTGCACGATTGCTTTGACCTACCTGGAGCTGGCCGCAACCGCTATGGAGCTCGGTGGCTGCTGGGCGGGTTACTTAAACGCCGCTGCCAGTACCTTCCCGCCGATGCAGCAGGCCCTGGGCTTGCAGGAAGGGCACCAGTGCTACGGAGCGATGATGCTCGGTTACCCGAAGTTTCGATATCATCGAATGCCCGAGCGGAAAACTCCGTCGATTACCTGGCGTTGAATCGCCAAGTTCGGAGGCACCTTGAACCGGGATCCGGCGACACTCGAAAGTGAGTGTCCCTTTTGCATGACCCGCTAGAAAACATGATATAAATTCAACTGCAGGTCGATTGTCGCCTCGCTATTTGCTTACCAGGGAGGACTCCATGGCACAGGAACAACGCATCCGCGGTGTTTTGGCCCCAGTCGTTACCCCGTTTACCAAAGACCTGGCCCCCGATCCGCAGCGCTTCGTCGCCCACTGCCGCTGGCTGCTGGAGCTGGGCAGTGGACTGGCAGTCTTCGGGACCAACAGTGAGTCCAACTCGTTGTCGCTCGACGAGCGCCTGGCGCTGCTCGATTTCCTCCTTGATGCCGGGATTGATCCGGGCCGCATGATGCCGGGCACCGGCAGTTGCGCGCTGACCGACGCTGTGCAGCTGACCGACCGTGCCACCAAAGCCGGTTGCGCCGGCGTATTGATGCTGCCGCCGTTTTACTACAAGGACGTCTCCGAGGAGGGGCTGTTCCGCTTTTTCAGCGAAACGGTGGAGCGGGTCGGCGATGCCCGTCTGCGCATCTATCTCTACCACATCCCCTCGGTGGCCATTGTCGGCATCAGCCCGGGCCTGGTCGAGCGGCTGCTGGGCCGCTATCCCGGCGTGATCGCCGGTATGAAGGACAGCTCCGGCGACTGGACCAACACCAAGACCATGCTCGATAACTTTGCCACCTCCGGCTTCGACGTGTTTGTCGGTAGCGAGACGTTTCTATTGGCAAACATGCAGCATGGCGGCGTTGGCTGTATCTCCGCCACCGCCAATGTCAATCCTGCAGCGATCGATCGGCTGTTCCGTTCTTGGCAGGAGGCCGACGCCGACGAACAGCAGCAAGGCCTAGACGCCGTACGCGGTGTGCTCAGTCGCGCAGCGATGCTCCCCGCGCTGAAGGCCGTGTTGGCCCACTATCGCAACGACCCGGCCTGGGTGACCGTGCGCCCGCCACTGGTCGAACTGGCCGCAGCGCAGGTGCAGGCTCTGATCCAGGGGCTTGACGAACTCGGCTTTACCATCCCCTTAACCTAGGCCCCCAAGCTCCTGCTGCAACCGAAAATCGGCATGGCAGCTTGGGCCGTTCTTAATTGAGAGGCGAAGTCGCTATGCACTTTGAACGGATCCTCGAGATCGAAAAATTCCGCGGCCGGACCGGACTTTTTGCCGATCGTTGCGCGGCCGGGCAGGTGTTGGCCGGGTTGGTCGGACAGCTTGATCTGCAGGCCCCTCTGGTGCTTGCCATCCCGGCCGGAGGGCTACCGGTCGCAAGGCCGCTTGCCAAAGCCCTGAACTGCCAACTGGACGTAGCAGTCGTCAGTAAAATCACTTTGCCCTGGAACACCGAGGCCGGTTACGGGGCGGTCGCCTTTGATGGCAGTTACTTGCTCAATGAAGAGATGATCAGGGCTGTTGGTCTGAATGAAACTGACGTTAGCCGTGGTCTGGAAGTAACCAGGGCAAAGGTCACCGGGCGGGTCGCGGCATTACGAAAAGGACGGCCCATGCCTGATCTGCAGGGGTACGAAGTCATTGTGGTAGACGACGGGCTGGCCAGCGGATTCACCATGCGTGCCGCTGTGGACGCTTTACGTCGGGCGGGGGCAAGCCAACTGGTTGTTGCCGTTCCCACCGGCCATGAGGTTTCTGTGTTGAGCCTGGCGGAAGCAGTTGACAGCGTCTGTTGCCCCAACATCAGAAGTGGTCGATCCTTTGCCGTAGCATCAGTCTATCAGCACTGGAGTGATGTCAGCGAAGCTGAAGCTGAACAGATAATGCTGGAGTTCTCCTCCACAAATAAAGGCCCCTGAAAAACATCTTCTTTTGACCTTAAAGCCGCATTTTTAATGAACTGGGGACACTCGAAAGTGAGTGGCCCTTTTGAGTGCCGCTGATCAGACATGCACCTCGCCGAAGGTCAACTCTCCTTCGTTCGTCCGATGCCGGATCATGATATAGAACAACCAGCCATAGAAGAACAACACGGCCGCCAGGACGACTGCACCCGGGATGTAGCCGATCGCCGTGTTGTGCAGGAACTCATCGATCGAGTGGATAAACTCCGCTTCGCCTGTGCGGGCTTGCAGCACAGCTGTGGTGGTCTTCAGAAGCCACGCCGCCAGCAGAATCAGGAAAATCCAGACGTAGTTCCTAGTCAGACGGCGCGCCATAGCCTGGCGTCGACCAATCGTGAACCTTGGATTTCGCAAGGTTTCTGAAAGTTGAGCGGACCAGTCGAGAGTCTCGGGAGACTTCTCCGGGTCGAAAAACTGACTGTAGTAGTTTCGTTCCAACAGGCGTACACGGGTCCGAAACAGGTGGAAAAAGCGATAGCGTCGCGACTCGATCTGCAGGAGAAGGAAGACCATGACCATTGAGAAAATAAGAACGACGTGGTGGGCACTGGCCGTGGCCAGGGAAATAGAGAGCATGGCGGCCACGGCGCCAATTGCCCAGTTAGTGGTGCGGTCGAGCCGATCTCGCCAGCTCATCATGCGCGCCATTTCCCCACGGTAGTAGTGGGCGAGGGTGGCGATGTCGTCCTTCGTTTGCACTGGAAACCGGAGAGATGAATTTTTTTCTATTTCTTCGACAAACCCGTTCGGCAAATCATTCCTCATTGTTTCATCTGTGTCAGCCATGGTGGTTCCCCCGGTGCGCTTTGCTGCGGATAAATCGGTGACAGTTACCCTACTAACCCTTTGTGCAGAGAAAAGAGGTCACTGTCACCAATTTCAATCTATGGTGTTAGACAGCTCCCAATGATGGGTCTCTGCATCATGACGTAGAATATATTCATGTCCGTCTTCGCTTAAAACCTTGAAGTAGCGATGGTCCGGTGCCAGCCATCGATCGAGCACTTCTACGATCTCGATGCATTGTTGATCGAGGTGAAAGCGCCGCGGAGTCTCCTCGCCGCGATAACCCGCGTAACATTCGACCTGTACGACGCCCGTCATAACGGCTTACTCCCTATTGGATCAGCTGGTCGATGTGCTTTTCTGCAGCGTCGTGGGGCATGTCACAGCGGCTTTCCAGCCTACCGATCATGCGCTCTCGCAATCCATCAGAGAAGACATGATAATCACCGGTAATCTCACCCCAGAGCTCCCGACTGAAACCTTTAGCCTGGTCCCATGAACCGCGAAGTTTGTTGGTGTACATAAAATCACCTCCATTTAGCCTGTCGGACACCCAATGAACTGGTTGCCAGAACTTTGATAAATTATACAACATTTACGGGTAACCGAGCGTTTCGCAAAATTAAACCTACTGTACTAATATAAAGAGAACTGTCACCGGTTCCCGGTTGGAGACGATTGGTTTGGATTATGGGGTGGGTGCAGAACAACGACCTGTAATCAAAAAACATATTTCCTGCAAAACGTCATTTTCTGATCTTGGAACCTCATTTTTGATGATAAATCAAATCTTTAGCTGATAAATCCATGGTAATCTTTGTCAATTAGAATGATGCACACAAAGGTTTAAAATAATGTCACAGACTAATCGAAACGAACCGTGCCCTTGTGGTAGCGGCAAGAAATACAAAAAATGTTGTTTAGGGCAGCAAGAACCTGCTTCTCAAACTTCTTCTGCGGTGTCTGCTGAGTTACAG